>JAZBOD010000590.1:0-9110 GCA_036350955.1 Desulforhopalus sp.
AAAGATCGATCCCTCCAGGGCATAGGTATTTTTGCCGTTGAGGCGGTAGCCGATGGTGGTCAGCAGCCGGTTGCGGGAGCGGATCGGCTGATCGCCGGTATTGAGCACGACGAAACAGCCGGTACCGTAGGTCGATTTGATCATTCCCGGGCGGAAACAGGCCTGGCCGACCAGGGCAGCCTGCTGGTCACCGGCCACGCCGCCGATGGTGATCGCCCCGGAGAAATGGTCCGCGGCAGTGCTGCCGAAATTGGCTGATGAGTCGAGTACTTCGGGCATTATCGCTGCAGGGATGTCAAACAGGCGAAGCAGCTCCTCGTCCCAGCAGTTCTGGTGGATGTTGTAGAGCATCGTCCGGCAGGCATTGGTGGCGTCGGTGGCGTGGGTCCGGCCTCCGGTGAGCCGCCAGAGAAGAAAGGTATCCACCGTGCCGAAACAGAGCTGGCCGGCCCTGGCCCTGGCCATGGCCCCCGGGACATGGTCAAGCAGCCAGTGGATTTTGGTTGCGGAAAAATAGGCGTCGAGGAGCAGTCCGGTACTGGCGGTGATCTGCGGGCCATGGCCGCCGGCTTCGAGTTCGGCGCAGAGGGTGGAGGTGCGGCGGTCCTGCCAGACGATCGCCCGATGGATCGGTTTGCCGCTTTGCCGGTCCCAGATAATGGTGGTTTCCCGTTGATTAGTGATACCGATGGCGGCGATTGCCGCCGGAGTGAGCCGGGCCTTGTCCAGGGCCTGGCGGCAGGTGGTCAGGGTCGATTGCCAGATCTCCTCGGCATCGTGTTCCACCCAGCCGGATTGCGGGAAATACTGGGTAAACTCCTTTTGCGCGACGGCGACGATTTCCAGCCGGTCGTTAAAGACGATGGCTCGGCTTGAGGTTGTCCCCTGATCGATTGCCAACAGATGACTTGCCATGGTGTTCCTCCTCGGGTGAGATCTCTGGCTGGGGTGCGGGTCACGGGAGGCGAGCTCTCGAGGCGCACACCCCAGCCAGAACAGGTGGGGCCCTCCCCACGCCAGCGACGGCGGGGAGAGGGAGAGGAATTGGTGGGCTATTTGGCGGCGGCCCAGGTTTTGAGCAGCTCGTCGTAGTCAACGGTGACCCCCTGGGGCTTCTCGTTGGCCAGTTTCGGTTTCGGAGCGCCCGGCAGGTTCAGCCAGTAAGAAGGATCCTGCTCCTTGTTCAGTTTCGGTCCGCACTCTCCCTGGATACCGGCCCGCTCGAGACGCTCGAGGACCTTGTCCTGTTCCATCGCCAGGTTGTCCAAGGCCTCCTGGGGAGTTTTTGCACCGGTGACCGCATCGGCGACATTCTGCCACCAGAGCTGGGCCAGTTTCGGATAATCGGGAACGTTGGTGCCGGTGGGAGTCCACTGGACCCGTGCGGGGCTGCGGTAGAATTCAACCAGGCCGCCAAGTTTCGGGGCACGCTCGGTGAAGGAATCATGCCAGATATCGCTTTCGCGGATCGGGGTGAGACCGACATGGGTCTTTTTCAGGCTGACGGTTTTCGAAATGACGAACTGGGCATAGAGCCAGGCAGCCTTGCGGCGATCTTCCGGGGTGGATTTCATCAGGGTCCATGAACCGGCATCCTGATAGCCCAGTTTCATTCCTTCGGTCCAGTAGGGGCCGCGGGGTGAGGGGGCCATCCGCCATTTCGGGTTGTCGTTTTCGTCGACGACCGGGGTGCCGGGTTTGGCCATGTCAGCGGTAAAAGCGGTATACCAGAAAATCTGCTGGGCGATCTGTCCCTGAGCGGGAACCGGTCCAGCCTCGGAGAAGGTCATCCCGGCTGCTTCCGGGGGAGCATATTTCTTCAGCCAGTCAATATACTTGACCAGGGCATACACTGCGGCCGGGCCGTTGGTGGCACCACCGCGGGAAACTGAGGAACCCACCGGCTGGCAGCCTTCCACCCGGATGCCCCACTCGTCTACCGGTAGACCGTTGGGAATACCTTCATCGCCGGCTCCGGCCATCGAGAACCAGGCATCGGTGAACCGCCAGCCGAGGGAGGGATCCTTCTTGCCGTAGTCCATATGGCCATAGACCCTTTTGCCATCGATTTCCTTGACCTTTTCCGAGAAGAACTCGGCGATGTCCTCGTAGGCCGACCAGTTGACCGGTACGCCGAGGTCATAGCCGTAGATTTCCTTGAACTTGGCCTGCAAATCGGGCCGTTTGAACCAGTCGTAGCGGAACCAGTAGAGGTTGGCGAACTGCTGGTCGGGGATCTGGTAGAGTTTTCCGTCGGGGCCGGTGGTAAAGGATTTGCCCATGAAGTCGTCGACATCGAGGCCCGGGTTGGTGACATCCTTGCCCTCACCGGTCATCCAGTCACTGAGCGGGACCGCCTGCTGATAACGGAAGTGGGTACCGATCAGGTCGGAGTCATTGATATAGGCGTCATAGATATTTTTATTGGACTGCATCTGGGTCTGCAGTTTCTCGATGACGTCGCCCTCGCCGATCAGGTCATGGGTAAGGTTGATCCCGGTGATTTCAGTAAAGGCCTTGGCGAGGACCTTCGACTCGTACTCATGGGTGGTGATGGTCTCGGAGACCACTTTGATGTCCATTCCCTTGAACGGTTCGGCGGCCTTGACGAACCACTCCATCTCCGCCATCTGCTCGGCTTGAGAAAGGGTTGAGGGCTGGAATTCGCTTTCAATCCATTTCTTGGCCTCCTCTACGCCGGCAAAAGCACCTGCCGGTCCCGCCAGGAAGGCGGCGATCGCTGCTGCTGTGACGAGCTTTTTCATCATGGGTGTTCTCCTTGTCTGTTGGACGATTTTCCTGTCAGCGGCAAGCCCCGACAGAACGAAACAACCTCGGTAATCCCCCTCGGAGGATAGAGAGGGGACGCACCATAAAACCGATTGCTATGTTTTGGGAAACAAAAAATCAATCGGTAAGGGGCAACACTACACCCAGCGAAAAACCGCCAGGGCATAAAGGCAGGCAATCGCGGTTGCCCACCAGAGACCAAGGCCGGCAAAAAGGGCCAGCCAGAGTATATGGATATAGGCCGAACCGAGCAGGGAGATAAACAGCCGGTCTCCCCGGGTGGTCTCAAAGCGGAGGATTCCCACCCGCGGAGCCCCTCCGGGACTCTTCATCTCCCAGATGGTCATCGCCACCAGCAAGCAGAAGATAATGATGAAGAAGGTGGCGGTCGGTTTGGTCCAGGCCATCCAGCTGAGATTCATGGCTTTCCCCTTACACTCGGCCGAGGGCAAAGCCCTTGGCAATAT
The DNA here is from genome assembly GCA_036350955.1 of Desulforhopalus sp. Lineage (GTDB taxonomy): Bacteria > Desulfobacterota > Desulfobulbia > Desulfobulbales > Desulfocapsaceae > Desulforhopalus_A. Next base: position 3,258 of record JAZBOD010000590.1, read on the forward strand.
GATTGCGAACGAACCAGATCACCAGCACCCCGGGGACGATGGTCAGTACCCCGGCGGCGGCGAGAACTCCCCAGTCAAGCCCCGAGGCGGAGACGGTGCGGGTCATGATCGCCGAAATCGGTTTGGCGTTGACTGCGGTCAGGGTTCTCGCCAGGAGCAGTTCAACCCAGGAGAACATGAAGCAGAAAAAGGCGGTGACGCCTATCCCCGAGGCGATATTGGGGATGAAGATCTTCACAAAAAACCTGGGCCAGGAGTAGCCGTCGATATAGGCGGTCTCGTCAATCTCCTTGGGGATTCCCGACATGAAGCCCTCAAGGATCCACACCGCCAGCGGCAGGTTGAACAGGCAGTGGGCGATGGCCACGGCGATATGGGTATCAAACAGGCCGATTGACGAGTAGAGTTGGAAAAAAGGCAGAGCAAAGACCGCCGGCGGGGCCATCCGGTTGGTGAGCAGCCAGAAGAACAGATGTTTGTCGCCGACAAAGGAGTAGCGGGAAAAGGCATAGGCGGCGGGCAGGGCCAAAATCAAGCAAGTGACCACGTTGATACTGACGTAGATCATCGAATTGATATAGCCCGAGTACCAGGACGCGTCGGTGAAGATCACCATGTAGTTGGCAAAGGTCAGGTTCTGCGGCCAGAGCGTAAAGACCGAAAGGATCTCCTCGTTGGTCTTCAGACTCATATTGACCAGCCAGTAGATCGGCAAAAGGAGAAAGGTGATGTAGACCGCGGGGATCAGCCACTTCCAGCGCATTTCAAGCACCTCCTTTACGGCTCTCTTCGCCGACATTGGTCATTACTGTGTAGAAGACCCAGCAGAGGAGGAGAATAACCAGAAAATAGACCAGGGACATGGCGGCGGCGGGACCAAGATCAAACTGGCCCACGGCCATTTTTACCAGGTCAATCGACATGAAGGTGGTGGAGTTGCCCGGGCCGCCACCGGTGATGACAAAGGGCTCGGTGTAGATCATGAAACTGTCCATGAAACGGAGGAGGATAGCGATCAGCAGGACCCGCTGCATTTTCGGCAGCTGAATGTAGCGGAATACCGAGAAGCGTGACGCCCCGTCAATTTTCGCCGCCTGATAGTAGGCATCGGGTATTGAACAGAGGCCGGCATAGGCGAGGAGCACTACCAGGCTGGTCCAGTGCCAGACATCCATGATGATAATGGTGATCCAGGCGGCGAGAGGGTCCTGGGTATAGTTGTAGTCGAACCCGAGGCTGGCGAGGGTGTGGCCGAGCAGGCCGATATCGACCCTGCCGAAGATCTGCCAGATGGTGCCCACCACGTTCCAGGGGATGAGCAGGGGCAGGGCCATGGTGATCAGGCAGACCGGCACTCCCCAGCCCTTTTTCGGCATTGCCAGGGCAATCATCACTCCAAGAGGGATTTGGATGAGCAGGATAATCCCCGAAAAGAGCAGTTGGCGGAGAAAGGCGTCATGGAAACGTTCCGAATGGATCAGGTCGCGAAACCAGTCCATCCCCACCCAGAAAAACTGATTGCCGCCAAAGGTGTCCTGTACCGAGTAGTTGACGACGGTCATCAGCGGAATGACCGCGCTGAAGGCCACCACCAGGAAAACCGGAAGAACCATGAACCATGCTTTCTGGTTGGTCTGCTTGGCAATCATTGCTCCTCTCCTGCGATGAGATGATCGTTGAGGTAGATGTTGGTGTGGTTCTGATCAAAATGGAGGCCGGCCTGATCGCCACTGATCTCGGTTGCCTCCGGGACGACCACATTCAGCTCCCGTCCTTCAAGGGCGACCCGGACAATCCGGTAGCGCCCGATATCATTGACCTTGACCACCCGTACCGGCAGGCCGCCATCCTCTGCTGCGGTGAGCCGGAGGTGTTCGGGGCGGATGCCCAGTTCGATTTTCGCCGAGCTTGGCTGGTCGGGATACCGGCGGTCGAGGGTGATTGGATGGCCATCGATCAGCGCCCGGTTTCCCTGGACAGCGCAGGGGATGATGTTCATTCCCGGCGAGCCGATGAAGTAGCCGACAAAGGTGTGTTCCGGCCGGGAAAAGAGCTCTTCCGGGGTGCCGACCTGAACGATTGCCCCCTCATACATGACGATGACCTGGTCGGCAAAGGTCAGGGCCTCGGTCTGGTCATGGGTGACGTAGATCATGGTAAAGGCAAACTGCTTGTGCAGGTATTTCAGTTGCGAGCGGAGTTCCCATTTCAACTGCGGGTCGATAACGGTGAGCGGTTCATCAAAGAGGATGGCATTGACGCTCTGACGGATCAGCCCCCGCCCGAGGCTGATCTTCTGCTTGGCATCGGCGGTCAGGTGTTGCGCCTTGGTGGTGAGGTCCTTTTCCAGGCCAAGCATTTTCGCCAGGGCAATGACCCGCGGCTCGATCTCTTTTTTGCTGCGACCCCGATTTTTCAAGGGAAAAGCCAGGTTCTCAAACACCGTCATGGTGTCATAGATCACCGGAAACTGAAAGATCTGGGCGATATTGCGCTGCTCGGTGGGCAACCCGGTGACATCCTGATCGTTGAACAGCACCTGCCCCTTGGTCGGGATGAGCAGGCCGGAGATGATATTGAGCAGGGTGGTTTTGCCGCAGCCGGAGGGGCCGAGCAGGGCATAGGCGCCGCCATCGCGCCAGGTGAGGTTGAGTTTTTTCAGGGCATAGTCATCGGGATTGTCAGATGTGCCGGTGTAGGAGTGGGCGATATCTTTTAAGGTGATGTTGGCCATTGATTTCTCCTGTTTACATCCCGGCGACCGATTCCGGTGTCACCACGAGTTGCTCTCTGCTGTCAAAAACATAGAAGGTGCGAGGGTCGAGGTAGATGTCGATCGCCTCGTGGACGTCAAAATGGTGGATTCCCGGGGTCAGCAGTACCCAGCGGATTCCGGCGACATCGACGTGGACATAGCTCTCCGAGCCGGTGATCTCGGTTACGGCGACTTTGGCTTTTACCTCGATGGCTTCGGCACAGGGTTTCACCAGATAGAGGTGGTGCGGACGAAAGGCGATGGTATAGTCATCGTCCGGCAGCTTCGGCAGCGGGCCAAGAACCGGGATCTCGACATGGCTCTTGTAGAGCATGGTGTTGTTGAGCTTGGTCACCGGCAACAGGTTGAGCGGAGGATCGGAGAGGGTTCTGGCGGTGATCAGGTTCTCCGGTCGGGAGAAGACTTCGATGGTCGGTCCGAACTGGGTCAACTGCCCCTGATGCAGGGCCCCGGTGTTGCCGCCGAGAAGGAGGGCTTCGGAGGGCTCGGTGGTGGCATAGACAAAAATTGCCCCGGTTGCCGAGAAGATTCGTGGCAGCTCCTCACGCAGCTCTTCGCGAAGTTTGTAATCGAGATTAGCCAGGGGTTCGTCGAGCAGCACCAGTTCCGCGCCCTTGACCAGCGCTCTGGCCAGGGCGGTGCGCTGCTGCTGGCCGCCGGAGAGTTCCTGAGGGGAGCGCTGGAGCATCTTTTCCAGCTTAAGCAGGGCAGCAACCTCGGCGACCTTTTGCTTGATGGTTGCTCGGTCGGTGCCGGCAATCCGCAGGGGAGAGGCGATATTTTCGTATACCGTCAGATTCGGGTAATTGATGAACTGCTGGTAAACCATTGCCACATTGCGTTTCTGTACCGCCATTCCGGTAACATCAAGGCCGTCGACATGGATGGTGCCGGAGGTTGGCCGGTCAAGGCCGGCCATCAGCCGCATCAGCGAGGTTTTCCCGGAAAGAGTAGGGCCGAGGAGGATGTTTAGGCTACCGGCATTGAAGGTCAGTGAGACATCGTTGATGTGAAACTCACGACCGACCTTTTTACAGACGTTGCGTAACTCAAGCTGCATCAGCTGCTCCTTCTGGGGGGAGGTTCTCCTTTTTTGGGCGGTTTTTTTCGGTCGATGTAGCTGGTAAGGGCCGCAACCTGGTCGGGGGAGAACAAGAGTCCCAGCTTCGACCTTCGCCAGAGGATATCGTCGGCTGATCGTGCCCACTCGTTTTCCAGCAGATAGTCAACCTCAAAGGGGTAGAGGTCATGGCCAAAGGGTTGCTCCAGGGCTTTTGCGGCAAGACCGGCGGTCATCTTTCGGGCCAGGGTGCCGTAACTGCGGACCAGGCGGGTGGCGAGGTTCTGTCCCAGGGCTGGGCAACTCTGCAGCAGTTTGGCAACCTCTCCGGGAAAGCTGTCAGGAGCAAAGTCCCCGCCCGGCAGCGGGGTTTCGGCGGTCCAGGCCGGTCCCATATCCGGCAGGGCCGGGCGCAGTCGTTCAAGAACCGTTTCTGCCAGCCGTCGGTAGGTGGTGATCTTTCCGCCGTAGATAGTCAGCAGCGGGGCCTCACCGGTACGACCATCCAGTTTCAGGACATAGTCCCGGGTGGCGGCCTTGGCGTCACTCTTCCCGTCGTCAAAAAGTGGCCGGACTCCGGAAAAGCTGCTCACCACCTGATCTGGGGTGATGGGGTTGAGAAAATATTCGCTGGCGGCCTGGCAGAGATAGTCTATTTCATCCCGGCTGATCGAGACTGTGGCGGGATCACCCTGGAAATCGACGTCGGTGGTGCCGATCAGGGTGAAACTGCCTTCGTAGGGAATGGCGAAAATGATCCGCCCATCGGCATTTTGGAAGATATAGGCCCGATCGTGGTCAAACAACTGGCGGACGATGATGTGGCTGCCTTTGACCATGCGGATATGTTCGCCGCCGCCGTGGTGGTCGATCCGCTCGAGCACCCCCTCCAGCCAGGGGCCGGCGGCGTTGATCAGCGCTCGGGCCCGGGTTGTCGACTCTTCGCTGCTTTCCCGGTCAAGCAGGCGCAATTCCCAAAGGCCGGCCTCTCTTTTTGCGGCAATCACTTCACAGCGGGTCTTGACCACCGCACCACGGTCAGCTGCCGCCCTGGCATTGAGTACTACCAGACGGCTGTCGATCACCCAGCAGTCGGAGTATTCAAAAGCCCGGCTGAAATCGTCGCGAAGGAAACGGCCGGCGGGATCTTTGCGCAGGTTGAGCACCCGGGTGCCTGGGAGCATTTTCCGGCCACCGAGGTGATCGTAAAGGAAAAGGCCGGTGCGGATCAGCCAGCCCGGGCGGAGGCCGCGGTGGTGAGGGAGAATGAAGCGTAACGGCCAGATAATGTGGGGGGCGGCCCGGAGAAGGACCTCCCTTTCATGCAGAGCTTCACGGACCAGGCGAAATTCGTAATACTCCAGGTAACGCAGCCCGCCATGGATCAGTTTGGTGGAGGCGGAAGATGTGCCGCTGGCCAGATCATCCCGTTCGGCAACAAAAACCGACAGGCCCCGTCCGGCGGCATCCCGGGCGATACCGCAGCCGTTGATGCCACCGCCGATTATGGCAAGATCGTGGATCAGAGTCTGCATTTGCCTCTAAAGCGGGCTGGCGCCCGCAACCCAAGGGGCGATGATCCCCTCCGGCAGCAGAGGGGGAAAAGTACCGTGACGAAACTCATTAATAAAAAACCAGCAAATGAATTTCTAAAGTACTCAGCTCCTGACTGGAGGAGAGAGAGACTGCTTTCAAATCTTTAGAAAAAAAGTTTCGAATGCAACAATCACTGAGATTTAACCGAAATAAAAAATGACCGCAAGCGAAAATTCTCCGACGGCCAATTTGCGCGGCAGAGCTGTTTTTCTTCGGCAACCGGATGGCTCAGGGGGGAGCGATCACCACCTTTATCCCATTTTCGGCACAGATTTCCTGCAATTTTTTGGGCAGCTGGCCATCGGTGACGATGCTGTTGATCTGGGAAATGTGGGCGATCCGGATCGGCGCACTCCGTTGCAGTTTCATCGCATCGGCAACGAGAATGATCTGCCTGGCATTGCGGATGATCGCCTGGGCA
>JAZBOD010000591.1:0-3483 GCA_036350955.1 Desulforhopalus sp.
AAATGCTTCTTCTGTGGTCATTTTCATGGCGAATCTCCTCTATTGACTTGAGTTGCTGGGAAGTACTGGATGGACATCTCTTGAGACGGCGGTTGTCCTGGCTCGATAAATTGGTTTTGGCCATTATTGCAGCGCCATTTCCAGACGTTGCTCATCCCTTTTATGGGGGAATACGACGTATAGTACCAGAGAACAAAAATCATGTCTAGACAAAGTGTGTGAAAAATCTCTCCCCCGCCGCAGTTTTTTCTCAATCCTTGGACTAAGCGATAATGGGGGGGAATATCTCCCCCTATGCAACAACCTAAACCTGCCCTGGTGACTGATGGGTCGTCTGGTGGTCCCTGAAACGGCCTCGTGGCAGGCACGTCAGGGTGGAGAGCACGGCCTCCGGTTGTCGAGACCATGTCGCACCCCGAAGGGCAGGCCGGGGATGCCCAGCTGAGCATCGCCAGTCTGGCACATGGAATCAGGGTTGAATAGTCTTGGTAAAACGTTTTTCCGCTCAAAAATGGTTTTGACAACCGGCGGAATCTGTGGAAAACATGTCTAGACAAACATTTCCGTTGTTGGTTGATACGGCTGCTTGGGCAATCTATAGCCGAACGAAATTATTCGCTGCTGTTGGCCATCTGTTTTGGGGTTGTACTTTTCCTTAGCATAACATTTAACAAGGGGGCATGGAGATGAGCCAGAACGAAAAACTTGATGCTGCACGGTATATCGAGGCTGATCAGGCGCATGTATGGCATCACTTGATGCAGCACCAGTCCTTTGCCGGCAAAGGGCCGATGATTGCGGTTGAAGGGAAGGGCCTGCGGATCACCGATATCAATGGCCGGGAGTTTCTCGATGCCACCTCGGGCGGGGTGTGGTGCGTCAATGTCGGCTACGGCCGGGACCGGATTGCCGATGCGGTCTGCAAGCAGATGAAGAAGATGCCCTACTATGCGGCCAGCGGCGGCAACCTGCCCTATATCGAGTTTGCCGAGCGGCTGACCGCCTACATGCCCGGACTGAGCCGGGTCTATATCTCGAACAGCGGCTCTGAGGCCAATGAGAAGGCCTACAAAATGATCCGCGCCCTGGCCCATATCAAAAACCGTCCGGAAAAGAAGAAGGTTCTCTATCGGGACCGGGATTACCACGGGACGACCATCGCTGCCCTCAGTTCCAGTGGCCAGCAGGAGCGCAAAGAGTGGTTTGGCCCCTTTGTCCCCGGCTTTGTCCAGTTTCCCCACGCCTGCTGCTACCGCTGCGCCTTTAATAAAACCTATCCCGGCTGCGACCTGGACTGCGCCAAAGCGGTGGAAACGACCATTCTGCAGGAGGGTCCGGAGAGTGTCGGTGGGGTGATTGTTGAGCCGATCACCGCCGGTGGCGGGGTAATCCCGCCGGTAGCCGAATACTACCAGGTGGTGGCGGAGATCTGCCGCCGCCATGAGGTCCTGTTGATCATGGACGAAGTGGTCTGCGGCATGGGCCGAACCGGGAAAATGTTCGGCTACCAGCACTACAATATCACCCCGGACATAGTGACCATGGCCAAAGGGCTGGCCAGCGCCTATATGCCGATTTCGGCAACGGTGACCAGTGAAGAGGTATTCAAAGGTTTTCTCAACGATCCAGGGGAACCACTCTCCTATTTCCGGGATATCAGCACCTTTGGCGGTTGTGCTGCAGCCTGCACCGCAGCCAATGAAAATTTAAGCATTATCGAGGAGGAGAAGCTGCTTGACCGGGTAACCGAGATGGGCAATTACCTCCTTGCCGGCTTGAAAGACCTGGCAGATCTGCCCGGTGTTGGTGATGTCCGCGGCCGAGGTCTCTTCTGTGGTGTCGAGATGGTCGCTGACAAGGTCACCCGGGAACCGCTGGCCGAGAGCAAGATGATTCAACTGGCCGGCGAGATTGCCGCAGACGGGGTTCTGGTCGGCAGGACCAACCGCAGTCTTCCCGGTCTGAACAACACCATCAACCTTGCCCCGGCCTATGTGGTCACCAAGGAAGATATCGATATTATTCTCAGTGCGATGCGCAAAGCGATCAATAAAGTCGTGGCCTAACCGGAGGCCTGTCCAGGCAGGCCGAACAGCACCTTTTTACCAAGGAGAAGCGCGATGCTGGTAGGAATCCTCAAAGAGATCAAAGCAATGGAAAACCGGGTGTCAATGACCCCGGCAGGGGTGACAACCATGGTCCAGCATGGTCATCAGGTTCAGGTCGAGACCGCTGCTGGTGTCGGCGCCGGCTTTACCGATGACGACTATCGGGCGGCCGGTGCAGCGATTGCCTCCGCCGATGACATCTTTGCCAACTGTGAGATGGTGATGCATGTCAAAGAGCCGCAACCCTCGGAGTTTGGCAGGCTGCGGCCGGAGCAGATTCTTTTTACCTATCTCCATCTTGCCGCCGACGAAAAGTTGACCCGGGCCCTGATGGCGGCCGGCAATATCAACATCGCTTACGAAACCATTGAAAAGCCCGACAGAAGCCTGCCCCTGCTCACCCCGATGAGCGAGGTGGCGGGACGGATGGCAGCCCAGGAGGCGGCCAAATACAATGAACGGGTTCACGGCGGGCGGGGTATCCTTCTCGGCGGAGTTACCGGAGTCGCCCCGGCCACCGTGCTGGTGATCGGTGGCGGGGTTGTCGGAACCAATGCCGCCCAGATGGCGGCCGGCCTGGGAGCCCGGGTCTATATCCTTGACATGAACCTTGACCGCCTCCGTTATCTCTCGGAAATCATGCCGAAGAACTGCACCCCGCTGATGAGTTCACCGGCGGTTATCCGCGAGTTGGCCAGGGAGTCAGACGCGATAATCGGCGCAGTCCTGGTGGTTGGCGCAAAAGCACCAAAATTGATAACCAGGGAAATGTTGAAAGAGTTGAAGCAAGGCTGTGTCCTGGTCGATGTGGCCATCGATCAGGGAGGATGCTTCGAGACCTCAAAGCCGACCACCCACGGTGATCCGATCTACGAGGTGGATGGGATCATTCACTACTGCGTGGCGAATATGCCCGGTGCGGTACCGATCACCTCGACCATGGCCCTGACCAATGCTACCCTCCCCTATGCGGTGCAGATCGCCAATAAGGGGTGGAAGCAGGCCTGCAAGGAGGATCCGGGGCTGAAACTGGGATTGAATCTGGTTGGCTGAAAAGTGACCTACTCCGCGGTCGCTGAGGCCTTCGGCCTTCTCCATACCCCGGTAGGGGAAGTATTGTAAAACCCAGGAGCGGTTACCGCAGAAGTGATGCACCCTTTGGCACCGCGGCAGGCAACTGTCCGCGGTGCCGTTGTCTATTCTCCGGAGCCGGGGATAACAATTCCCCCCTCATTTCCTGGTTATCCCCCTTGGTCGGGGCCTACGATTTGGGCTGGATGAGAAGGCCGGGGTAACGGCCGATGGAACACTGGAAGCGGTACTTGTCGCCGCGGTAGAGGGAGCGGGTATACTCGATTATCCGTCCTTTGTCGTT
>JAZBOD010000592.1:0-9190 GCA_036350955.1 Desulforhopalus sp.
GACATAGTGCTCTTCGAGTTGCTCTGGATCGCTGCGGCGAATGACGGCTCGCCCCAATGGATAGGCGCGACAGGCCGCCGGCCGGTGGGCATACACTGTACACCCTTTGGCTGAGACAAAGACGCAACTGGCGCGTCCGTCATCGATCATGGTGAGATAGACTCGTGGGAAGGGTTCGCCGACTTCCTGTTCGACCAGCAGGTACTCGTCGAGCAGCGTTGTGGAGTGAAGCCCGGTCGCCAGCCGCAGGCGAAGCGCATCGTAGGGGGTGATGGCCAGTTCCAACATGCGGCAACATTCAGTAAAGCAGGGCACCGCCGAGTGGCAGGCAAAGGAGAAGTGCTCTTTTGGCGTCACTTTGCAGACATATTCCGGGATCGGGTTATGGTCGGTCATCCCTGCGCTCTCCTTACCCCGGCCAAAGGGGCATACGTCGGTTGCGACAGCTTGACTTTTCTTGCCAGAAAACCAAGCTGTTGGCGGCTAAACCTTTTTCTCGCCCCAGTGGGTGAGAATGGGGCTGGCTATAAAAATTGATGAATAGGTGCCGACAACGATGCCGGCAAGCAGGATAAAGGCAAAATCACGGATCACCGTGCCCCCGAAGAAGAAAAGGGTGAGCAGGACAAAAGCGGTGGTCAAGCCGGTGATTACGGTCCGGGCCAGTACCTGATTGATACTTTCGTTGATCGCCGCGGTGAGGGAGTGTTCTTCCATTTTGCGGATATTCTCGCGGATCCGGTCGAAAACAACTACGGAGTCGTTGAGGGAGTATCCGGCAAGGGTCAGCAAAGCGGTGACCACCAGCAAAGTGATTTCGATGTCGAGCAGCCAGCAGATCCCCAGCACCACCAGGACATCGTGGAAGGTGGCGATGGTGCCGGCCACACCGAAGCGGATATCAAAGCGGATGGCCAGGTAGACAACTACCCCGGCCAGCGAAATGGCTATGGCGAGGATCGCCTTATTGCGCAGCACGGCACTCACCGAGGAGCCGATCTCCGACTGGCTTTCGATGACGAAATTTTTCTCCGGCAGTTCACTGGCCAGGATACTCCCCACCGTCTCATCAAGGTTGGCCACTACTGCATCGGCCTTCTTGATCTTGACAATCAGTCGTGACTCATTTTCCACTTTCTGCAGATTGATATCCCGCATATCGTTGCGGTTGAATGCCTCCCGGACCTCGGCCATGGTGAATTCTTCGCCGGCCTGATACTGGAGCATAGAACCGCCGGAAAAATCGACGCCAAGATTGGCATGGCCCCGGAAAATCTGGACAAAGGCGATCAGCCCGATAACCACCAGGACTAAAGAGACGCTGTAGCTGATGTTTTTGAGGCGAAGATAATCCAGATTGGGTTTTTTGATCAGTTGGAGGAAGGCCAGCCGCTTCATCGGCCGGACTGAGTTGATGGTGTCGAACATCAACCGGGAAAAGAACAGCACGGCAAAGAGGTTGAAGATAATCCCCAAAGAGAGGGTGACGGCAAAACCCTTGATTGGGCCAGTACCAAAAAGAAACAGTGCCAGGGCGGTGATCAGGGTGGTTACTTGGGAGTCGACGATGGTTGAAAAGGCATTGCTGAACCCTCCCTCGATACTGGAGCGGACCGATTTGCCAAGGGCATACTCCTCACGCATTCGCTCATAGATGATGACGTTGGCATCAACCGCCATGCCGATGGAGAGAATTATTCCGGCAATACCGGGAAGAGTGAGGGTGGCACCGAGTACCGCTAACCCGGCAAACAGCAACAGGATATTGAGGATCAGGGCGGTATTGGCGATAATCCCTGAGAGGCGGTAATAAATGATCATAAAGCCGATGACGAGGAGCGCCCCGAATATTCCCGAGGTGAGCCCTTTGTTGATCGAGTCCTGGCCCAAGGTGGCACCGACGGTCATATTCTGAACAATATCAACTGGCGCCGGCAAGGCGCCAACCCGCAGGACAATCGCCAGGTCGGCCGCCTCTTCGTGGCTGAAGTTGCCGGTGATCTGCGCTGAGCCGCCAAGAATTCGTTCACGGATAACCGGGGCTGAGCGGACTGTATCGTCGAGGACGATGGCCATTCTTTTCCCGACATTATTTTCGGTGATCTGACCAAACACCTTGCCGCCCCTGCTGGTCATATCGAGACTGACGTACGGTTCGTTGAACGTGCCACCGATGCGCACCTGGGCATCTTTGACCATCTCTCCGGTCATCAGGATCTTGTTGTCGAGCAGGATGGGGGTAACGGTTTCCTGATTGGTGAGGCGGTCGGTCTCTCTTTCAAAATAAAGAGTGGTGCCCTCCGGGAGCCTGGATTGCAGGATACGGTTGAGTTTGGCGAGGCTTTCGCCAGTTTGCCACTGACCTGACGCCTCGACCTGGGCAACCATCTCCGCCAGGTTGAGACCGGTGGCATCAGCGACGATCCGAAATTCGAGTTGGGCAGTATCGCCGAGGAGGCGGAGGGCCCGTTTGGGATCCTTGACTCCGGGCAACTGAATGACAATTTCGTCATCGCCCTGGCGAATGATCACCGGCTCGGAAACCCCGAACTGATCGATCCGGTTACGGAGGATTTCCAGGGATTGGTCTACGGCGTGCTCTTTGATATACTCTTTTTTCTCCGGAGTGAGGGTCAGGAAAATTCGTGGAAAACTTCCCTCCTGGACATCGACCCGGGCATCGATATCGGGAAAGTCTTCAGCGACCAGAGCCCGGACTCCCTCGACAGCGCTGCTGTTGGGCAGGGTAAAGATGATTTCACCGGGGGTCGGAGAAGAGGTTCGCACCGCGCTGATCGACTGATCGGCCAGGGCATCTCGCAGATCATTGGCGGCAAATTCCAGGGCATTTTCCTCGGCTTTTGGCAGATTAACCTTGAGTACCAGGTGCATTCCGCCCTGGAGGTCGAGGCCAAGGCGCAATCCTTCCGGGGCGAGATATTTTTTCCACCAGTCGGGAGTGCCCGCGTAAAAGGAAGGGACGACTGTGGTAATCGCCAGCAAAACGACGGAGAGAAGAAAAGCAATTTTCAGTTTGTGGGTGGTGTTCATGAATGTCCCTGGAATAGTCGCAAAGGGGTGGAGTGTCTATCAAAGGTAGCGATTATACCTTACCGGTTGAATCTTGCAAGGCGCAAAAAATCCGGCTCCCCTGGGGGGAGGGGGTCATCGCCCTTGGGTTGCAGGCGCCAGCCCACTATAGCGGTGGGGCGGGTAATTCTGCCGGGATTCTTTCTCTGGTCGGCATTGGCATCGCCTAGGCAGGGAATTTTGGCAAATCCTGACTCATAGAAAGAAGAATCCGGTATATCATGCAGGGATGCAGTTGATCGCTTCGGCCATGCAGGCGGCGCCGAACCCGTTATCGATATTGACAACAGCCACCCCTGGGGCACAACTGTTGAGCATTCCCAGCAGGGCGGCGATGCCACCGAAACTGGCACCATAGCCTACCGAAGTCGGCACGGCGATCACCGGTGCGCTGACCAGACCGGCAACGACACTCGGCAGAGCACCCTCCATTCCGGCGACGACAACGATCACCCTGGCCTGCTGGAGCAGTTCCTGGCGATTGAGTAGCCGGTGGAGCCCGGCAACTCCAGCATCGTAAAATTGGGTTACCGGGTGGCCGAAGGTGGTCAAGGTCAGCCGGGCCTCTTCGGCAACGGGCAGGTCGGAGGTGCCGGCACAGATAATCAGGGTTTCTCCCTGGTAACGCTGGGGCGAGTGTGGAGCCGGGTTGGCGGTGAACATTCGCGCCTCCTCGGCATAGAGCAGTTGCGGGAGCTGTTTTCTAACCTGCTCTGCTTTGGCTGAATCGACTCGGGTAATCAGCAGCGGGTTGTCATGCTCGAGCATCGCCCGGGCGATGGTGACGATCTGTTCGGCGCTTTTTCCGGCACCGTAGATGACTTCCGGGATACCGGTGCGCAGCCGACGCTGGTGATCGATACAGGCAACGGCCAGATTCTCACTGGGGAATCCGCGGAGCCGTTCCAGTGCCTGGGCTACCGTAGAGGCGCCGCTTTGTACTTCGTTGAGGATTTTGGTCAGGGTCGTTTGGTTCACTGGGCACCTTGTTTTGGTTGGGGCTGCTCGCTCTGTCGAAGATCACTCTTGCCTTACCCTCGATCAGACGGTAGAGTTCACCTATGTCATTGAGCTACTCAACATCTTAGAAAAAATTGCCAACTTTGGAGAATTACGGTGTACAATCAGATCTATATCCTGCGCTTTCCAAAGGATACCAGTGATCAGCCTTATATTTACCGGCTGGTCAAAGAGTACGATATCGAGTTCAATATTCTCAAAGCTGATATCCTTTTGCAGCGGGAGGGGGTAATGATCATCGAACTGAAGGCAAGCAGCAAGGCCAACGTCAAAGCCGGTCTCGAGTATTTGCGCAATCTTGGGGTGAAGACCGAGCGGCTGGCGGCACGCATTCGCCGGGACGACGGCAACTGCTTTCAGTGCGGTGCCTGTACCGGGGTTTGTCCGGTAGGGGCTCTGGCTATCCGCCGCCCGGAGATGGCGGTGGTTTTCGATGCCGAGAAATGTACCGGCTGTGGGCTTTGTGTCCCTATCTGCCCGGTGCGGGCGATGGAAGTCTCCCTTAACGATGACTGGATGATTGTCGAAGAGTTTCGCCCCTGATTTCACTCCGGCAAGCCTTCTCCGCCACCGCCGCTGGTGTCATCCCTGCCGCCACCCCATATCGGCACCTTCACTTTGGGCAGCCATGAAGTGAGCGGGGAGCGTGGCAGATCTCCCGCCTCCAGTCGTGCCAGAGTCTGTTTCGCTCTGCCGGCTGCCCTGGTTTCCGGATACATTGCCAGGAGATAGTTGAGACGGATTTTTGCCTGATCATATTTTTCCGTGCGCAGATAGTATTCAACAACGGCGTACTCATGATCGGCAAGAAACTCGGAGGCGGCGACGATCCGTTCCCGCGCCTCCCCGGCATAAGGCGAGTCAGGGTAGACCTGAAGGAGTTGGCGGAACAGGGCTATCGCCTTTTCTGCTCCGCTGGTATCGCGATCAACCCGGTCTATCTGTTTGAAATTGCTCATTCCCCGCTGGAAAAGGACATAGGGAATGCTCTCGTTTGTCGGGTGACGGTTCTCGAACTCCTCATAGAGGAGCAGCGCCTCCTGGTATCTGCCGAGGTGGTAACTGCAGTCGGCAGCCTTCAGTTCGGCGAGAGTGGCCTCGGGACTGAACGGGTAACGGTTGAGTATCTCTTCGAAATAGTCGATGGCGGTAAAGTACTTGCCGACGCTGTAATCGCTCATCCCCTGGTTGAGCAGATCCCGGGCGGGCAGTTCATAGTCCTGGGTTGCGGTGTTGCCCTCTTCATCGATTGAGGTGAAGCCAAAAGAGCGTTTTAGATCGCCGCAGCCACTGAGAGAAAATTGCAGTAATACACAGAGGATGATAATCTGCAGCAAGGGGTGGCGAGAGTTCGATGTGGGGTTCATGGCCAGTTAGTCTAGGATTTATTTCAGGTTTTGCAGGTATCTTTCCGCCGTGAGAACCGCAACTGCACCTTCTCCGGCGGCGTTGACCACCTGGCGGACCTCTTTGCTGCAGATGTCACCGGCAGCCATCACTCCGGGGACGGCCGTCCGCGATTCAATGTCGGTGGGGATAAAGCCCCATTTGTCCGCTTTGAGAAGCGGAAGCGGCAGGCAGGCATTGTTGGGAGTGACGCCGATCAGGATAAAAACGCCCTCAACCTCGAGGGTGGAGGATTTGCCCTGATTATCAACCAGATTGAGCCGTTCCACCCCTGAATCGCCGCTAATTGCGGTCACCTGATTGTTCCAGATAAAGTCGATTTTGTCGTTGGCAAAGGCAATTTCCTGGATGATCTTGGTCGCCCGGAGTTCTTGGCGGCGGTGGATGACGGTCACCTTCGAGGCAAATTTCGTGAGGTACTCGGCTTCCTGTATTGCGGTATTGCCGCCGCCAACAACCGCGACGTGCATGTTGCGGTAAAACGGGGCATCGCAGGTGCCGCAATAGGAGACACCTTTGCCGCGCAGTTCCTGTTCCCCAGGAATATTCAGGGTGTTGGCCCGGGCTCCGGTGCAGATGATCAAGGTGTCGCAGGTTACCGTTCCCCCCTCCTCAAGGTGAAGTACTTTCCGCCTGATATCGCTAAGATCAACTTCGCTGACCGCTGCCATTTCCAGGTTGAGATCAAAACGGAGTGCGTGCCTGGTCATTTTGTCGACCAGGTCGAAACCGGTCAGCCCATCAGGAAAACCGGGGTAATTGTCCACCCAGTCAGTGAGCAGAACCTGGCCGCCCGTGGCACCCTTTTCAATCAGGACGTGGTCCAGTCGGGCGCGAGCGGCGTAGAGCCCTGCCGACAGACCGGCCGGGCCGCCACCGAGGATGACAAGTTGGTAGTGGTCTTTCATCTGGTCTCACGAGGCAACAGGAGGCTGCTTGGCCCCCATTTCAAAAAGGGGAGCAACCGGCGTGGTCGGGAGGGGTTATTTCGCTTTGTCAATAAGAGCGACGAGTTGCCCTTTGCCAACAGATCCGGTAATCTGGTCGACAACCTGGCCGTCTTTGAAAAGGATCAGGGTAGGGATGGCGCGGATGCCAAATTTCCCGGGAGTTACCGGATTTTCGTCAACATTCATCTTGGCGATGGTCACTTTACCGTCGTACTCTCCGGCAAGATCTTCGATCACCGGACCAATCGCCTTGCAGGGCCCGCACCATGGCGCCCAGAAGTCGACCAGGGTCGGCTGACTGGATTGAACTACGCTGTCAAATTCGGCATCGGTTAGTTGCAGGACCTTGTCGTTTGCCATCATCTGCTCCTCAGTATGTGGTGGATACCTTTTTATCTTTCTCCTCATGCCTGACATTCCCCCCCGGGGGAGAACCCAGACCGCACTTTACCTTTTGCTCCAGTCGCTGACAAGTGGAAATCGTCCCACCGCCGCAGGGTCTATGGCGGAGAATTACCTGGGGGTCAACCTTGCGCACGCTCGGGGAAAAAATCAAGGGAGGGGGTGTTTGACAGAAAAGCTCGGAGCGTGCTATAGTGCGGCCGAGAAAGGCTCCTGGAGCCAATATCTTCATGCTGTTTCTGCTCGGCTGGACCGCGTGCTTGCGTCTGGCTTATTTCTCTCAGATAAGGAGTCACACAATGGATCATTCGGTTTCCGCCAGGTTGTTCAACCGGGCCAAAGAAATTATCCCCGGCGGGGTGAACAGCCCGGTGCGCGCCTGCCGGTCGGTAGGGTGTGATCCGGTTTTTATCAGCAGTGCCCTGGGGGCAACCCTGACCGATGTCGATGGCAACCACTATCTTGATTTTGTGAGTTCCTGGGGGCCGATGATCCTCGGTCACGCCCAACCTGATGTGGTAGCGGCCATCCAGCAGGCGGCGCTCTCCGGTACCAGCTATGGCGCACCGACCGTTGGGGAAATCGATCTTGCCGCGATGGTGGTGGAGGCAGTTGCTTCGGTGGAAAAGGTTCGTTTCGTCAATTCCGGAACCGAGGCGACGATGAGTGCTGTCCGGCTGGCCAGAGGCTACACCGGGCGCAGTGGTGTGGTCAAATTTGATGGCTGCTACCATGGTCATGCCGATTCGTTCCTGGTAAAAGCCGGTTCCGGCATAATCACCCTCGGTATTCCAGGCAGCCCCGGGGTGCCGGAAGACGTTGTCAGGCATACCATCTCCATCCCCTACAACGATCAGGCGGTTCTTGAGAAAACCCTGCGTGATAATGCTGCAACTCTTGCCTGTGTGATTGTCGAGCCGGTAGCCGGCAATATGGGCTGCGTGCCGCCGCAACCAGGATTTCTAAAAAAACTTCGCGATCTTACCCGCGACCTGGGTATCGTTTTGATCTTTGATGAGGTGATCACCGGTTTTCGCCTGGCCTATGGCGGCGCCCAGGAGCTTTTCGGCATAGATGCCGATTTGACCTGTTTTGGGAAAATTATCGGTGGCGGGTTACCGGTAGGCGCCTATGGCGGGAAGGCGGAAATCATGAACTGTATAGCCCCGGACGGCCCGGTCTACCAGGCAGGAACCCTGGCCGGCAATCCATTGGCCATGGCTGCTGGGGTGGCCACCCTGAAACTGCTTCAGCAACCAGGGTTTTACGCCAGCCTCGAAGAAAAGGCTACCGGCTATGCCGAAGGGCTAGTTCAGGTGGCTCGAGGGGCAGGAATGCCGGTGGCATTGAATCGCGTCGGCAGCATGCTGACCGGCTTTTTCACTGACCGGCCGGTGACCGATTTTCAGTCGGCTATGGGGGCCGATACCGAACGTTATGCCCAGCACTACCGGCAGATGCTCAGCCAGGGCATCTATCTCGCCCCGTCGCAGTTTGAGGTGGCTTTTATCTCGGCAGCGCAGAGTGATGCTGACCTGGAAAAGGCACTGAAAATGACTGAATGGTCATTCAAAAAAATCCTCGAAAGGTGAAATTCGATTGACTTTGCCAGGGAGGCATGATACCAAACTCGGGTATAGCCTGGCGGATTGTGAAGCGAGCGTGGGCGGGTAGCCAAGATGTCGGATGTCAAGAAAGAATTTGTTCACCTGCTCGCCAATTACGGGCATATCGGCTTCACCTTTGTTTCGGCAATTCTCATTGGCCTTGGCGGGGGGATATATCTCGACCAGAAGGTCTTCGATGGCCAGACCGCCCCCTGGTTGACTTTTGTCGGACTGGCTTTCGGGATAGCTGCCGGCTATAAGTCCCTGCTGGAAGTGGTCTGGCGTAACCGTCGGGACGAGGAAAAAGCCAAGGCAAAAGAAGAGCAGACGGGCAAGGAGCAGTGAACCGCAGTGGAGGAAAAGTATCTGTCCCTGTCGGGAATGCAGACCGCCAGTTGGGCGTTGCTGCTGGTTCTGGCCGGTGGTTCCGCATTGCTCCTGTCGCCGTTTTTTGCGCTCTCCGTGCTGGTGGGTGGGTTGATTGCCATAGCCAGCTTTCGGGTGGCCCAGGGCGATGTGGTGCGTCTGGTTACCTCGGTTACCGCGTTGCCGTCTGCCGAGCAAAGACAGAGTGTCGCACGCCAGGGACAAAAAGGGTACCTGCTGAAGTTCTGGCTGAGGATTGGATTAATAGGCGTTATCCTGCTGGTGCTGATTAAAGGGCAGTGGGTTGACGTTTTTGGTTTGCTGGTCGGTTTGTCAACGGTAGTGTTA
>JAZBOD010000593.1:0-2732 GCA_036350955.1 Desulforhopalus sp.
AATGTCCGCAACCTAGCCCTTCACCCACTCCGGGTCGGTCTTTTTGAGCATGGCAAGCCCCCCCTGAATATGCCGGGTGGCACTGATACCACAGGAGTCGAGAAAGACCTGCGCCTCGTAGGAACGGGGGCCGGTGTCGCAGAGCAGGTAAAATGGCTCATCCCTGGGGATCTCAGCTACCCGCCGGCGCAGCTGATCCTGGGGAATGTTGTACCAGAGCGTACCGAATTTGGCGATGAACGGTGTCGCCTCTTTTTCGCCGCGGATATCAAGAACCCGGATACCACTTTGGCCAAACTCCTTGAGAAAGTCAGCGGCATCGATTGGCCGGTTGCGGCCGGCCAGGAGGTTGTCGAGGGCGTTTCCGGCGTTGTTGATCACGTCCATCGCCGAGGCGTACGGCGGGGCGTAGGCGGTCTCCAGGCTGCATACCTCATCGACATCAACCCCGTGGCGGAGCAGAACGGCCACGGTGTCAACCCTCCCTTTGACGGCATCACCGTTGGCACCGGCCGCTTCAATGCCGAGAATCTTCCGGGTACGGCGGTCGGCCAGCAAAGAGATGTAAATGATTTCGCTCCCCGGGTAAAAGTGCGCGTGATCGGCCTGCGAGACCACCGCATAGACCGGGTCAAAGCCGCTCAGTTTGGCCTGGCGGAAGGTCAGCCCGGCTTTGCCGATCGCCAGATCGAAAACCTTGACGCAGAAGGTGCCGACCGTCCCGGGGAAATGGCTCTGCCCGCCACTGAGGTTGGTGGCGATAATCCGCCCCTGGCGGTTGGCCAGAGAGCCCAGAGCCATCATCATATTCTCGCCACTGACCAGGTTGCGCAGTTCAATGCAGTCACCACCGGCATAGATGTGCGGGTCACTGGTGCGCAGCCGCCGATCGACCTGAATCCCCCCGGACATGCCGATCGCCAGTCCGGCCTCCCGGGCAAGTTTGCTGTTAGGTCTTACTCCGGCGGCCAGCACGACCAGGTCGGCCAACAACGTCGCCCTGGAGGTGCGCACCTGAAGGCTGCCCTCACTCTCCCCTGGGGTGATCTCCATCACCCGCTCCTCAAGGAGCAGTTCCACGCCGCGGCGCTCGAGTTCCCGGGCAGTCAGCCGGGCGATGCATTTGCCGAGCAGGGTCGGCAGGACCTGATCCTCCATTTCGATCAGGGTGGTGGAGATCCCCCAGAGATCGGTCAGCGCCTCGGAAATTTCAAGGCCGATCGCCCCGGCGCCGATGACCACAGCGCTGCCGACCCGACCAGTAGCCATCAATTCCTTGATATTTTTGGCATCGTGCAGATCGGAGACCGTATAGACCCCGGGCAGATCCGCACCGGGAAAAGGTGGGCGAACCGCCTTGGCACCGGTGGCCAGTACCAGCTTGTCGTAGTCGAGATCCTTCTCCTGGCCCCCGTCCAGGTGCCGTATCCGCACCCGTTTGTGTCGACGATCGATGGCCAGGGCTTCGACCCGGGTGAGCACATTTACCCCTTTGCACTCGGCAAAGAATCGCGGGTCGCGCAGGGCATGACTGGTGGTGGTGTAGAGTTCCTCGATATCACTGATATCTCCGCCGACGTAGTAAGGAATGCCGCAACCGCCATAGGAGATGATACTGTCGCGGTCAATCAAGGTAATTTCCGCTGCCGAATCGAGTCTGCGCAGCCGGCAGGCCACCTTTGGACCTAGGGCAACCGCCCCGATGATCACTATTTTTTTTGCCATCATGCCACCTCACTTTGGCCGAGAATTGAAGGTGCGGCGGGTCGAGGCCTCTCGCGGCGATCCGTCGGTAAACAGCGGCCAGTGTACCCCTTTCGCCGACAAAGTCAAGTAAGGGGACGGAGTTAACTTAACAACTTAATTGACATGGCCTCCCGGTCAAGTATAGTAGGCTGATGCCAAGACATAAGCGAATCAACCTCGCCGGTGGAATCCACCACGTCATCGTTCGTGGCCATAATCGCCAGGCGATTTTTCTCGGCGAAAGGGACCGCCACGATTTTCTTGGCCGGCTCGAACAGGCTCTGTTCCAGACCGGTTGTCAATGCCTGGCCTGGGCCCTCCTCCCCAACCACTTTCATCTCTTGATCCGTACCGGAAGCAAACCGCTCGGTGATCTGATGCGGAAAATTCTCTCCGGGTACGCGGTCAGCTTTAACCGCAGGCATCACCGGAGCGGCTACCTTTACCAGAACCGCTACAAATCGATTCTTTGCCAGGAAGAGAGTTATCTCCTCGAACTGGTCCGCTATATTCATCTCAACCCGGTGCGCTCGGCCATTGTCAAAAGCATCGAAGAGTTGGACAGGTACACCTGGTCTGGCCACAGTGTCCTGGTTGGCCTCCGGCGACGATCATGGCAGGAACGATCGGCAATACTCAGCCGTTTTGGCGCCAATAACCAGGAAGCAATACGCCGTTATCGCCAGTTTATCATCGATGGTCTTAAGCTTGGTAAACGAGCCGAGCTGACCAGTGGCAGATACAGAAGAGGCCGCACCGGTTGGGAGGGGCTCAACCTCAACCAGCAGGCCCAGGAGAACCTGCCGGGCGATTCCCGTATCCTCGGCGATGACCAGTTCGTTGCCAGGGCGCTGCAGGCGGCGGAAGAGGAACTCTCGAAAAGGAGCCAACTTGCCCAAATTGGCTGGGACCTTGAGCGACTGGTTACCGAGGTGTGTACATTGCTCGCAGTGCCCCCCGTCGACCTCCGGAAAAAAGGCCGCGCC
>JAZBOD010000594.1:0-2896 GCA_036350955.1 Desulforhopalus sp.
CACCCTGGTCAACCTGCCGCACATCAATCAGCTCTATCTGATTCTCCGCGCCCGGCTGGTGAACCAGGACTTTCGCCCCGGCCCGGAAAGTCTCGAAGTACGGCTCTTCTCCCTTGCGGAAATCCCCTGGGACAATCTCGCCTTTTCGGCAATTGAGCAGACCCTGCGCCACTACTGCCAGGATTACTCTGCAGCGATTTTCCCCTTCCGCATTCTCGATAGCCAACCGCTCCGGTAGGAAGAGGCATCCCCCACCATCTTGCACAAAGACCGGCAAAGAGACATTCTTTGTATGGTTCCTTGACCTTGGTGCTTTTTATCACCTATACTTGAAGCGAGGATAAACCAAGCTGGAAGCCTTTTCCAGCCATGTGAGCACCGCTCACCCCCTGCAAATCAACCACCAAGAGGAACCCGATGAAAAAAACACCATTGTCCACTCTTCTCCTCGCCGCGCTGGCCCTCGTGCTCAGCGCCGGCCCAGGGATCACCGCCGAACTGAAGGATCTCTCCGCCCAGGAAGTCAAGGACCTCATGGCCAGTGGCCAGTCGGCGGTGGTGATCAACCCGTTGAGCGATATCGAGTTCAACGAAAACCATATCCCCGGAACTGTGAACATTCCCCTGCACACCCTGACAGGCAGTGACCTGCTCCCCGCCGACAAGGCGACCCCGATCGTCACCTACTGCCTCGGTCCAAAGTGAATAATGTATAAACAAGCCGCCGGTCTGGTGGCAGAAATGGGCTACAGCAAGGTCATGACCTTTAAGGGGGGCATTCCGGAATGGGTCAAGGCCGGTTTCCCGCTTGAGCAGTCAAAAGCTCTTGAACCGGTTGACATTCCAACCGTCGGGGTCGATGATCTGAAGGGCATGCTCGCCGATGTCCAGGTCGTCGATATCCGTGACGAATCGGTGTACGCCATGGGCTGGCTCCCCGGCAGCATCAAGATCCCCCTGGGCAAACTCTCCGCCGAATACCAGCAGATCCCCCAGGGCAAACCGTTGGTGGTAGTTGATCATTCCGGCAAACAGGTGCTCACCGCCAGCCGCTTTTTAAAGAGCAAGGGCTACAGTGAGGTCAAACGCCTCCAGGGCGGGACTATGGCCTGGAGTGCCAAAGGCTTTCCGCTGGAGAAATAAGCCCCTCTCTGAAAAACCCAAAGGACCGCGCCGGGATGTTCCGGCACGGTCCGCTGCTGATTTCCCGGAAAACCTTCTGGTCCAGATCACCTGGCACTCTCCAGATGCGGCGTCTTACGCCTTCGCTTCAGGCAGGGGAGGCCGGCCGAAACCCTTGGCATGGCAAGCTCCTCCCTGCCATATCAGACCTCGGCGATAGCCGCAAGCAGCTTATCGATCGCCACCGGTTTGGCAAAGATCGCCAGGACCTCGGGCATCACCCTCAACTCATCGGCGATTTCTCGGTCGGCGTAGCCGCTGACCACGATAAACCGGCAGGAGGGTTTGACCAGCAAAATACTTTTGATCGCGTCGATCCCGTGCCAATCGGGCATCTGCAGATCGCAGATGACCACATCAAAATCAAAAGTCGCCCCTTTGCGAAAACCGATCCGGCCATTTTCCGCGACATCGACGCTGTGCCCGACGTTGGTGAACACTTCGCGGTACATTTCCTGCAAGGGTTCCTCATCTTCAACCACGAGAATACGCTTCTGGACTCCACTCATTGTCTGGTTCTCCACTCGGTTGCCTGCATCTCCACTTTTTAGAAAGGCACCCCTACACGATCAATTCCGCCGCAGTGCTCCGGAGAAATTTCTCTTCTTCCCGATAAATTACCGATTTCACTGCGCCAAATTTCTTTTCGGTCTCCTCCAGTTTGAGCCGGAGCTGGGTGACCAGTTGGCCGGCATTCTCCGCCAGACCGGCGGTGTCGCCCTTGTTCTGCGCGGACATCGCGGTCATCTGCCCGGTCTCCTGGTGGATATCGGCCAGGCGCATACTGACGCTTTCGATGCCCTGGGCCTGCTCTTTGGAGCGGTCGGCGATCTGGTTGGCAATGGTCGTCACCCGGTCGACAGTGCCGACGATCTGGGCCAGTTCCGCCGCAGTCTGCTGGGCAATCCGGCTGCCGTTGTCAACATCCCCGGCCGATTTTTCGAGCAGCCCGGAGGTCTCCTTGACCGCCTGGGATGAGCGCGAGGCGAGCCCCTTGACCTCCTGGGCTACCACCGCAAACCCTTTCCCGGCCTCACCGGCCCGGGCCGCCTCAATGGTGGCATTCAGGGCAAGCAGATTGGTCTGTTCGGCGATATCCTGCAGCACATCGAGAATTTTCAGGATCTCCTGGCTGGACTGACCAATGCTCTCCATCGCCTGGACCATGTCGTCCATTTTGCGGTTGCCGCTCTCCGCCGCCCGACGGGCATCCATGGTGATATCGACCGCCTCGGTTGCCCGTTCGGCATTGGCGGTGGACTGGCTGCTCACCGCCGAAATCATCTCATTGACTTCATCAAGCGAGGTACTCTGCCGGTTGAGGTTCTCAAGCAGGAAGTCGCTTGACTGGGAACAGCGTTTGGAGAGCGAGGCAACATTTTCCGCGGACTCGCCGATCATCTCAATGATTTCACTCTGCACCCGAACCCGCAGTTCGGCGGCTTTGCGGTTTTCGAGAAGCTGTTGCCGGTTGGCGTCCAGCTGATCGACCATCCCGTGCAGGGCTTCACCCAGGCGAACGAACTCCAATGAGCCTTTGATATGGATATCCTGGGAGAAATCGCCACTGGCTACTGCCCGGGTTATCGACATCGCGCTGTGAATCGGCCGGACGGTGGCGAGGTAGACCCAGACAGAGAGGGCAATGGTCAGAGGGACGAGGACCAAGGCAGTGATCAGGGCAATGAAGGAACTTTGACGGGAACCGCTGATC
>JAZBOD010000595.1:0-19193 GCA_036350955.1 Desulforhopalus sp.
CCGCAGAGATAGGCCTGGACCGTCATCCGTTTTTTCCCCTCCGGCTGAAGCTCTTTCACCAGCACGGCGTTACGGCCACAGGCGACAAGCAGCCCTCGGCCATCGGCCCGGAGTACCGTTCCCGGAGGGGCATCATGGGCCTGAAATACTACCTCCGGGGCAAACAACTGCAGCCGGTTGCCCGCCAGGAAGGTGTAGGCGGTCGGCCACGGATCAAAACCACGGATCAGGCAGGCGATCTCCCCGGCATCGCGTTGCCAGTCGATATCACCGTTTTCTTTGCGGAGTATTGGCGCGAGGCTGGCCTGGCTATGGTCCTGGGCAACCGGGGTAAGTGTCCCCTCCTTTAAGCCTTTGATCGCCTTGAGGAGGGTTTCGCCGCCCAGGGTTGCCAGCTTCGGGTAGAGGCTGCCGGCGGTCTCGCCGGCCGTGGTCCTGATTTTTGCCTTGAGCAGCATCTCTCCGGTATCCATCCCCTCATCCATCTGGATTATGGTCACCCCGGCCTCTTTCTCACCGTTGAGCACTGTCCACTGGATAGGCGCTGCGCCGCGGTAGCGGGGGAGGAGCGAACCGTGGACATTGATGCAGCCCATCGGCGCGAGGTGGAGCAGTGAGGGCGGGAGAATCCGGCCGTAGGCGGCGACGACGACCAGATCGGGCTGGTAGCTGAGCAGACCGTTGCGAAACAGATCGGTCTTGATCTTGGCCGGCTGCAGCACCGGGATATCGGCGGCTTCGGCAACCACCTTCACCGGCGGCGGGGAGACCTTCTTGCCCCGTCCTTTGGCCTTGTCCGGCTGGGTAACCACTGCCACCACCTGATCCGGACCTTTGAGCAGGGTCTGTAAAACCGTGGAGGCGAAGTCTGGAGTACCCATGAAGATTATCCGCAACGGGGCAGGTGACATGGTGTTACGCCTCTTGCAACCATTTTTTAACTTTTTTCTTGTAGAGATTCCGCTTCAACGGGCTGAGATGGTCAATAAAAAGGATGCCATTGAGGTGGTCGAGTTCGTGCTGCAGAACTACGGCAAAGCGGTCGGAGGTGCAAAACTGATGACTTTGCCCGTCAAGATCCTGATAACTGACGGTAATCCGTTTGTGGCGCTTTACGTCGGCGATCAGTTCCGGGACGCTCAGGCAACCCTCTTCGTCGAGTTGGCTCCCTTCGTGGGCGATAATCTCCGGGTTGACCAGGGTAAGGAACTCTCTGCCGCCATGTGGATCAATGCTGGTGTCAACCACCACCAGTTGCCGTGAGACGCCGATCTGCGGGGCGGCAAGGCCGATACCTGGAGCATCGTACATCGTCTCGGCCATATCCTTGGCGAGCTGTGCCAGCTCGGTGTCAAAGGTATCCACCGGTGTTGCCTTCTGGCGCAGTACCTCCGCCGGATACTGGTAAATCTTGAGAATGCTCATGGTGTCCTGTTTTCTCCGTACCTTGAGCAGTTCTTCAAGGTACCTTACCCTCTCCTTGTGGGGTGTTAACCGTCCTCATCTCTTCTTCGTGCCCGTGGCATCGGCCAATGTAACACAGCCGCAGCCTTTCCGCCACGCCTAGCCAGATGATAAGCATGCTTGGGGCAAAGACCAGTACCTCCGTCGGGAGGAGTGTGTTACTGAACACTTCCCCTCTTGATAAGGGATGGCGGTAACCAGGAGGCGGAGGGCGACAAATGGCTTGACTTATCAGGTAAAGTGTTGTGACATGGGAGGCAGTTTGGAAGAGGTTTTTCGCGTCCTTTTCAGGGCAATGCGTAGGTCAGGCAAGCTCCCCGGCATGATCGTTGTTCCGTCAGGTCCGGAAACTCTGCCCCAATTGCCTTTCCACCGGCTGCAACCCTTTATGCGCTTGTCCCGAGTTGTCTTGAGGGTTTGGCAGACGACGAAAGGTGCTCAATTGAGCCTGAAGGAGGAACTGGTGGTATGACCCAAGCATCTGAAAAAATTCTCGATAAGGAGAAGGTCCATGAAATGGTTGCCGAAGTGGATACCGGCGGCCGCAAGCCCCATGGGGCAATTTCCCGCAATGTCCTCTTCTTTGTGCCGCTGGCCTGGACCATATTCCAACTCTGGTACGCCTCGCCACTGCCCTTCATCCTGAACATTTTTGTCCTCAATGACACCGAGGCAAGATCGATCCACCTGGCGTTTGCCACCTTTCTTGCCTACACCGCCTTTCCCACCTTCAAGACTTCACCGAAAAAATATATCCCCATCCAGGATTGGCTGATCGCCTTTGTCGCCGCATTCTGTGCCGCCTATATCTATATCTTTTACAGTGAACTGTCGGCCAGACCCGGCAAACCGACCACGGTTGATCTCTGTGTCGCGGTTGCCGGACTGATCTTTCTCCTCGAGGCGACCCGTCGGGCGCTCGGCCCTCCACTGATGATCGTGGCCGCGGTGTTTCTTACCTACACCTTTGCCGGGCCCTATATGCCCGACGTGATCGCTCATCGCGGGGCAAGCCTGATCAAGGGAATGTCCCATTTCTGGCTGAGCACCGAAGGGGTGTTCGGCGTGGCCCTGGGGGTATCGACCGGGATGGTCTTTATGTTTGTCCTGTTCGGGTCGTTGCTCGAGGCGGCCGGCGCCGGCAATTATTTCATCCGCACCGCCTTTGCCGGTCTCGGCCATATGCGCGGTGGCCCGGCCAAGGCGGCGGTGCTCTCTTCGGCGATGACCGGGCTGGTTTCCGGTTCGTCGATTGCCAATGTGGTGACCACCGGAACTTTTACCATCCCGCTGATGAAAAAGGTCGGCTTTCCGGCGGAGAAGGCCGGGGCGGTCGAAGTCGCCTCCTCGACCAACGGTCAGCTGACCCCGCCGGTCATGGGAGCCGCCGCCTTTCTGATGGTTGAGTACGTGGGGATCTCCTACATCGAGGTGATCAAGCACGCCTTTCTCCCGGCGGTCATCTCCTATATTGCTCTGATCTACATCGTCCATCTGGAAGCGTGCAAGATGGGGCTGAAGGGCTTGCCACGCCGTAAGGCCTTCAGTTTAGGCCGGAGCCTGATGACCTTTCTCTTTGTCGCCCTTGGCCTGGTCATTATCGGCGGCTTTACCTATTACGGCCTGGGCTGGATCAAAACCGTGGCCGGTGATGCGGCCCTGTGGATCATTTGTGTGCTGATCATGGTCGCCTATCTGGTGCTGATCTTTATTGCCTGCCGGGTCCCCGACCTTGAAGTGACCACCGAGATGACCGAATTGCCCCCCCTTGGCGCCACTGCCCAGGCCGGCTACTACTACCTCCTGCCGATCGTCGTGCTGATGTGGTGCCTGGTGGTGGAGCGATTGTCGCCGTCGCTCTCCGCCTTTTATGCCGTCCTGTTGCTGATCTTTATTGTCCTCACCCAGCACCCGCTGAAAGGGTTGATCCGCCGGGCTCAGGGCGAGCAGTACAGCCTGCGGCGAGGCTGGATGGAGATGGTTTCCGGAATGGTTTCCGGTGGCCGCAATATGATCGGGATCGGTGTCGCCACAGCCACCGCCGGTATTGTCGTCGGGACGGTTACCCTGACCGGAATCGGCCTGGTGATGACCGAATTCGTCGAGTTCATCTCCGGGGGCAGTCTGCCGCTGATCCTGCTGTTCACTGCGGTGATCAGCCTGCTTCTCGGGATGGGGTTGCCGACCACCGCCAATTATATCGTGGTGTCAACCCTGATGGCCCCGGTCATCGTCACCCTTGCCGCCCAGAACGGGCTGATTGTGCCGCTGATCGCTGTCCATCTCTTTGTGTTTTATTTCGGCATCCTCGCCGATGACACCCCGCCGGTGGGGCTGGCCGCCTTTGCTGCGGCGGGTATCTCCGGGGGGGATCCGATCCGTACCGGCATCCAGGGCTTCATGTACGATATCCGTACCGCGATCCTCCCGTTTATCTTTATTTACAACAATGAATTGCTGATGATTGGTATCGGCAGCTGGATTCATCTGGTGGTCGTGGTATTCGGGGCGGTGGTGGCGATGCTGGTCTTTGCCGCCGCAACCCAGCGGTGGTTCCTGGTCAAGAACCGCTGGTGGGAGACTGTCGCCCTGCTGTTTATTGCCTTTACCCTGTTTAGGCCGGGTTTTTACTGGGATGAGATCTATCCGCCGCTGATCGACCGGCCGGCGACCGAACTGGTGCAGGTGCTCGATGGCAAGAAAGCCGGTGAACAGCTCCGGCTCACCCTGCAGGGCGAACGGATGAACGGCCAGGAGTTCAAGATGACCACCATGCTGGCGGTGGGCAGTGAAACCACCGGGGAGGAAAGACTCCGCGGCCTGGGGATTGAAACCAGGGAGGAGGAGGGCCGGGTCTATATCGACATGGTCGGTTTCGGCAGCCCCGCCGAGAAGGCCAAGATCGATTTTGACCAGGAAATCCTGACCATTCATGTTCCGGCGGATAGGCCGGCAAAGGAGTGGATGTTTATCCCTGCCCTGTTATTGCTCGGGGTAATTGTTCTGGCTCAGCGTCGGCGTGCCAGGGCTTTTGCCGTCACAGCTCAGGCGTGAAAAATCCAGCCTTTCCTCCCTCTGCTTCAAGGAGCAGAGGGAGGAAAGGCAAAACGATATTCCGACGGCAGGGAATTCTGCCGGTCGTTAATCACGGAGGGACGCAATGATCAAGAAAATTCTGGTGCCGATTGCCTTTACCCAGTACTCCCGCGGCATTCTCAACTACGCAGCTGAGCTTGCTGCGGCCACCGGGGCGGAAATGCTGGTGGTCAACGTCATCAATGAACGGGATCTGCAAGCGGTGCACAAGATTACCGCCTATGGGTATAAAGTTGACGTGGAAAAATATATCAGCACTATCAAAAAAGAGCGGCGTGAGGGGTTCAACGAGATGATCGGCGCCCTCGCCCTGCCCGACGGCAAGGTCAATTTCAGCTTCTGCGTCGGCGTTCCCGCCGAAGAACTTTTGAAAGTGGTGGTCGGGGAACAGGTGGATATGGTGGTGATGGGGGTCAAGGCCCATAACCTCAGCGAGCTTTTTGCCGGTTCGGTGGCAGAGCAGCTGTTTCGTCGCTGCCCGGCAACCGTAGTTTTTTACCGGGATGAAGAGAACGCTAGGCGACTGCGGAAAAAAATCGAAAAGCACCTCAAAGATTAACTGCCGAAGGTTCTCTGCGGCACCACCTGGCGGTACGGCATTATGGTTCTTCTCTTTCCTCTGGTTGGCTACCTGATCGGCGCGGTTCCCTTTGGTCTGCTCATCGGCAGGATGGCTGGAATAGATGTCCGCAGTCAGGGTAGCCGCAATATCGGCGCGACCAATGTCAGCCGGCTGCTTGGCAAAAAACTTGGGCTGCTTACCCTGCTTTGTGACTGTCTCAAAGGGTTTTTGCCGATGTCCCTGGCGGCACTGGTCCTTGCCGAGTCACCATCCCGGGAGACGGTGGTCGCCGCTACCGGACTGATGGCGGTTCTTGGCCATATGTTTCCTCTCTATCTTCGCTTTCGTGGTGGCAAAGGGGTTGCTACCGGCCTTGGGGTCTTTCTCTATTTTTCCCCTCTGGCGATTTTGATCAGTCTGCTGGTTTTCGTCGGCACCGTTGCCCTAAGTGGTTTTGTCTCCGCCGGTTCGCTCCTGGCCTCGGCGTTGATTCCCCTGTGGCTCTATCTGCTCGGGGTCAGTCCGACGGTGGTTGGGGTGGCGGCGCTGATTGCCGTGCTGATCTGGATCAAGCACCGGGAAAATATCGGCCGATTACTCCAGGGTACCGAAAAAACCTGGAAAAAGACCACCCCGAAGGTGGAGACAGCCTCAGGCGGAGACAGGGAGAAATAGCTCTTTTGCTTAAAGCTCAGGGGAGGAATATACCGTGCAGGCCATAATCGTCAAAGAATTTGGTGGGCCCGAGGTGCTTGAGCTGGTTGAGCTGCCGGAACCGGTACCCGGGCCCGGCGAGGTTCTGGTTCAGGTCGAAGCGGTCGGTGTCAATCCGGTGGAGACCTATATTCGTGCGGGAACCTATCCCCGCCTTCCGGCACTCCCCTACACCCCCGGCGGTAATGTTGCCGGAAGGGTTGCTGCCTGCGGGCCCGGGGTTTCCGGTTGGCAAGAGGGCCAGAGGGTATACAGCGCCGCCACCCTGAGCGGAGGATATGCCGAGTTGGCCCTGTGCAGTGCCGAGCAGATTTTTGCCCTGCCGGAGAGCCACTCCTTTGCCGAAGGTGCGGCGATCGGTGTCCCGGCGGCGACTGCCTACCGGGCCCTTTTCATCCGGGGCGGAGGCCGAGGGGGTGAGCGGCTCCTGGTGCGCGGGGCAAGCGGTTCTGTCGGGCAGGCTGCGGTGCAACTGGCCAGGGCGGGGGGAATGAAGGTCTACGGCACCGCCGGAACCGAGCAGGGGTGCGCCATGGTAGCGGCGCTGGGGGCTGAGGCCTTCAACCACACCAGCAAGGAGTGTGAGGCAGAACTGCTGGCGACCGCCGGCGCAACCGGTTTTGACCTGATCCTCGAGATGCTGGCCAATAAAAATCTCGACAGTGATTTAGCCCTGCTCGCCCCTCGAGGGAGGGTGGTGATCATCGGTTCGCGGGGGCGGATTGAGATAGATCCCCGGGCAACTATGGGTAAAGAGAGTGAGATTCGCGGGCTGGCGGTTTTTAACGCCACCCGGGAGGAGACCATTGCCACCCACCGTGGCCTGGCAGAGGCAATGGCCGCCGGGGTCCTGGTTCCGGCGATTGCCAGAGAACTCCCCCTGGCTGAGGCGGCCCGCGCCCACCAGTTGGTCGTCGGCAGCGGGCTGTGCGGTAAAATCATTCTCCGCCCGCGGCACACCGCCTAGCCAAAAGCGCTATTCCGCCGGTTTTTCTGCAGGTTCAGCCGGCGTTGCCGGGATTGTTGCGCTCAGCTTTTCGAGATGGGCCTTGGCCTCTTCCATTGAACTGACATAGATCGGCTTGTAGCTGCTGTCCGGGGTGGCAAGCTGCAGCATCTGCAGATAAATGATTTTCCCTTTGCCGATGATTCTGAATACCAGGCCAACCTCTTTTTCCTTGAGAAAGGTCATAATCTTGCGGAAAGTGCCTATCGCACTGAGATGACCGATTCGGGAGTGGCTGAGGTCGGTAATGACCACAAACCCCGGCTGAAGGTCGGCGACCGCAAAACGGGTATCGGTGTAGATTCTCTCCGCCTCTTTTACCGAGATACTCCCGGCGAGGGTGATAATCAGCCGGTTATCCTTGATGCTGGCAGAGACCGTTGATTTTGCAGGAGGTTGTGCCATTTCCCTTTCCAGGTTAGCGGGCAATACTGCGCCGGGCACCACGCAATATTGTGCTGGTGAACAGATAGCTCAGGCGTAATCATACCGCAAAAGAGCTGGCCATTTCCAGGGGACTGGACACTTTTTGCGGAAACTCCCAGGTGAGCAAATCTTTCTTGCTCACCGCAGTTGATGACGCTGCGAGGCGAACAGGGTATTGCTGGCCTTGCCGCCATGCCTCTGGCAACCTGCAGGGATACCAAGAGAAGGGGGGATAGGGGGGGCTGGTGCTGCGGCAAGGGGAGAAAAAGAAAAAAGGCCCCGCCTTGTGGGGCGGGGCCTTTTCCGAAAGCTATATCAGATCCGGGAATTACAGCTTGACAACGTTTGCTGCAGCCGGACCTTTGGCACCATCGACGACATCAAAGCTCACTCGCTCACCTTCGCTCAGTGATTTGAAGCCTTGGGCCTGGATAGCGGTGTGATGCACGAAGACATCCTTGCCACCATCCTGCTCGATAAAACCAAAACCTTTAGAATCGTTAAACCATTTTACAGTTCCTTCAGCCATTGTACTACTCCTTTCAAGTGTTGTGCGATTCCTGTCGCACACTTTTGTGGCCGGCCCCTCAAAGGGGGCCGTTGCTAATGCACAGAATGCATCACGTCGATACCTCTGTGCGGTCTGTCATGCATTGTGCATTTCAGTTTCTGCTTCGACTCCGCAAGCCAAAGATACCTTTGCCTGGCGAATTGCTTCGGCGCGGTTTTTGCCCGGGCGAAGCTGTCGTTTTTTTTGCTTGCGACAAGACGGCCTGACGCTCTCCCGGTCGGGGAGCCGGCTCTTGCCGCACCGGTGCGCTGTAGGGCAACGTAACCGCCTGCCGGTGCATCGGGCCATCCAGCGTCCGCTCAATGTCCCGGAGAATTTTGGTGTCCTCGCTGGTGACAAAGGTGTACGCTTCTCCACTGCGGCAGGCTCTGCCGGTACGGCCGGTGCGATGGATATAGGCTTCTGCGGTATCCGGCACATCGAAATTGACCACGTGGGAGATGCCGGTCACATCAATGCCTCGGGCGGCGATATCGGTGGCCACGAGAATATTGTAGGTGCCGCTTTTAAAGCCATCGAGGGCCTGCTGCCTTCTGTTCTGGGAGAGGTTGCCTTGCAGTGAAGTGGCTTTGAAACCTTCCTTTTCAAGACGGTTGGCCAGGCTTTTTGCCTTGTGTTTGGTTCGGGTAAAGACCAGGGTGGTGGTCATCATCTCTTCCTGGCGAAGGAGATGGATGAGCAGTTCGGGTTTTTTGGCCTGTTCGATACCATAGACCGAGTGGGCGATTCCTTTCACCGGCCGGGTAGGGTTGATCTGCACCTTGACCGGGTTGCGGAGGATATTCTCGGCCAGATGCCTGATCTCCTGGGGCATGGTGGCGGAAAAGACCAGCGATTGGCGCTTTTCAGGTAATTTTGCCAGGATCTTACGGATATCCGGGAGAAAACCCTTGTCAAACATGTGGTCGGCCTCGTCAAGGATCAGGGTCTCGATCCGGCTGAGGTCGATGGCCCGGTCATTGAGAATATCAAGGAGGCGGCCGGGACAGGCAACCACGATATCGACTCCGGCCCGCAATCTGGCGATCTGGACATTTTTCGAGACCCCACCATAGACGGCAATGCTGCGCAGTTTGGTCTGTTCAACAACCAGGCTGTTGAAGGTGTGGATCTGCTCGGCAAGCTCTCTGGTTGGGGCAAGAATGAGCACCCGAACCTGCTGGGGGGCCGAAGAGACGAGCAGATGCTGGATAGTCGGCAGCATGAATGCGGCGGTTTTTCCGGTGCCGGTCTGGGCCAGGCCAAGAAGATCCCGTCGTTCGATAATTGGCTGGATGGCCTGTTGTTGAATGGGGGTTGGGGTAGTAAAACCACAACGTTCGATTGCTTTGGCAATGTGCGGGTGAAACGAAAAACTGCTAAAACTCATTACTGCTCCTAAAAAGACAACTCAGCTTTGGACTGTGTGCGCCGATCACCAAACCGGAACGCCGGACAGCACCTGCCGACAGAAAAACTGGCTTGCACTTTTACAAAAGATGAAAATCCGCCAATGATTGACAGGAAAATAAGGCCACCCTCGAAGCTCTGGGCTTCAAGCTGGTTGGCGCGACGTGCGGCATCAGTCTGAAAATTTATTGGCATACAACTCCCAATCCGTTGGGCGGATGGGCTGGACAGGAAATCAACAGGTGACTGGACACTGGGGACTCTGTCGAACAGGGAGGTGGATTTGCATTGGGGTGGATTCGTTATGTATACGGCAGGCTACCCAAAAAGATTCATGCTGGTTCCGCTTTCCACTTTTCACCAGCAACTTTTTCGGTATCTGATTGCGCGGCAGGGCTCAATGGATAACTGATAAGGTGCTCCAGGGGATCATGGAGTCACAACTATACGCGCTGCCTTAACCTTTGACAAGCAAAATATTTCGCTTTGACAGTGATTTATCTCGAACTCGGGCGGGTGTTTTCCAGGTATGTCATTCTATCTGTATGAATTCGTACGCTTTGTTGAATTGGCAGCCGTTTGATTTATTCACAACTGCCGCATCACGGCGGGCTTGAGCCGATTTTTTGCCGGTCGGCCAACTGCTCTTTCAGGTTTGGCAGGGAAATCCCGGTGGCAAAAGGTCACCGGTGGCGTATAATCAGCAGCTGAGTCGTGGTCGTCTGATCCAAAGGTCAACCTTCAACTCCACGTCTTGAGGAGAATACCATGGATGATGCAATCCTGCAGCGGCAGATCCATGCCCTGCTTGACAGTCAGCGCTTTGCCGTCCTGGCGACGCAGAGCGGCGGGCAGCCCTACACCAGTCTGATGGCCTTTGTCGTCGTTGACGGTCTGCAGACCATTCTGGTCGCCACCAGTGCCGCTACCCGCAAACTTGCCAACATTCTTGTTGAGCCGCGGGTGGCACTTCTGGTTGATAACCGAGACAATGCCGAAAAAGATTTTCAGGCGGCCTCCTCGCTGACGGTGCTCGGCTCAGCGGAGCCCCTGGCTGAAGCCGATAAACAGCGCCACCAGGCAGCCTATCTCGCCCGGCACCCGGCCCTGTACGGTTTTCTTGGTGACCCGAATACGGTACTGGTGAAAATTGTTGTTGCCAGCTGCATCCTGGTCAACCGGTTTCAGGAGGTGCACCGATTTGATCCCGGCAAGCACAATTTGGCTGCAGAGTTTGAAGAGAAAAACCATCAGCGCATCTAACCAGGCGATGGTTGGCAAGCGGCGGGAAAACTCCCGCTTTTGATGTCCACCGGTGAACGAGTGCTTTATGTTTACCTTTCAAAAGGAGGAAAAGTGATGACGGCCAAAAAAATTCTCATGCTGGTAGGTGATTATGTCGAAGATTATGAAGTTATGGTCCCCTTTCAGGCCCTGTTGATGCTCGGTTACCAGGTGATTGCCGTCTGTCCGGAGAAAAAGGCTGGCGATTTTGTCCGGACGGCGATTCACGATTTTGAGGGTGACCAGACCTACAGCGAAAAGCGTGGCCACAACTTCACGGTAAACGGTGATTTTGCTACGGTCCAGCCGGAAGAGTTTGCCGCGCTGGTCATTCCCGGCGGACGCGCCCCGGAATATCTGCGCCTTAACGAGCAGGTGCTGGATCTGGTGCGGCACTTTGCCAAGGCCGACAAGCCGATCGCCGCGATCTGCCACGGCGCACAGCTGCTCTCCGCCGCCGGAGTGCTGCAGGGGCGTGAGTGCTCGGCCTATCCCGCCTGTGCCCCGGAAATCGGCCTTGCCGGAGGCCGGTTTGTCGCGGTCGAGATGGACAGCGCCCATGTCCAGGGCAATTTGATCACCGCTCCGGCCTGGCCCGCCCATCCGGCCTGGCTGGCCCTTCTGGTCGAAAAGCTCGGGGCGACCATCAATCTGTAACACCAGGAGAGAGTATGTCCACTGAGCGTTTTGGCAGACTGCGCGAGGAGATGACCAAGCAGGGTTTTGCGGCGATGATTTTCAACGCCGGACCGACGTTGACCTATATGACCGGCCTGGATTTTCACCTGATGGAGCGGCCGGTGGTTGTTGCCCTGCCTCGCAAAGGCGAGCCGGTAATCGTTTTGCCGGAACTCGAGGCGGCAAAACTGGCCAGTTCCGCCCTCCCGCTAACCCCCTTTTGTTATGGGGAGGATCCGCTGCTCTGGGGACAAAGCTTTCAGCAGGCCCTGAGCGGTCTCTGCCCGGAGGGAGGAAAGATCGGCGTTGAACCCCGTCAGCTTCGGCTGCTTGAGTACCACTATCTTCTTGGCGCACTGGGCGGAGGAGAGATCGTTGATGGGTCTGCCCTGGTCGCCGCCCTGCGGGCGGTCAAGGATCAAAGCGAAATCACCGCGATGCGCCGGGCCGTACGGATTGCCGAAGAGGCCCTGGAGGCCACCCTGCCGATGGTCAAAGTCGGCAGCAGCGAGCGGGAGATCGCCGCCGAGCTACAGCTGCAGCTGCTCCGCCACGGTTCGGACAGTACTCTGCCCTTTGCGCCGATTGTCAGTTCCGGGGCAAACGGCGCCAATCCCCATGCCCGACCGTCGGCGAAGAGGCTGGCGGAGGGCGATCTGCTGATAGTCGACTGGGGGGCAGCGTATGAGGGGTATGTTTCCGACATCACCAGAACCTTTGCCGTGGGCAGGATCGATGCCGAGGCACAGGCGATCCATCAGGCGGTGCTTGCCGCCAACCGGGCCGGGCGGGAGGCTGGCGGGCCTGGTCGGCCCTGTGCGGCGGTAGACCAGGCGGCGCGCCATGCCATTGAAGAGGCGGGGTTCGGCCGGTATTTCACCCACCGCACCGGCCACGGGATCGGTATGGAATGCCATGAGGAGCCCTATATCCGCAGTGACAATCGCCAGCTGCTCCAGGCGGGGATGACCTATACGGTGGAGCCGGGAATCTATCTGGCCGGCCGTAACGGGGTGCGCATCGAAGACGATGTTCTGGTCACCCCGGACGGTGCCGAATCGTTAAGCACCATGGTCCGTGAGTTGCGGGTGGTGGGTTGAGCGGCAGCTGGTGTCCCGCTATTCTGCCAAGGGGTCGTGCCGTTTTCGGAAGCGTTGGTGGGCCTGGGCAAAGTGGATCTCGCCGTAACCGTAGTCGCCGCCAAGCGCCTGGCGGATTTCGGCGATGCGGCGGGATGGTCCCCCAGGCTGGAGATGCTTTTCAATCTCTTTTTGCCGCTCGGGGGCGAGGAGACGGCCAATGTCGACCTCGCCCTGTTCAATGCAGTCGGCAAGATGCTTTTCGACGGTTGCCGTGGTCAGCCCTCTCGATGAGGCGATTTCCTTGATGCTCCGGCCCTGGTCAAACAGGGCCAGGCTGACCAGCCGGCTGGCGACTCCGTCGGCTGGAGCGGGAGGAGTCTTTGGCGCGGGTGGTTCGCTGGCCGGTGCCGGCGGCAGGGCAACTTCACTGATCTGGTGGGCCGCCCGGTAATCCCGGACCACGTCAAGCAACTCCTCGCCATACCGCTCGGCCAGGCGGGGGCCGATACCGCGGATCTTTTTCATTGCCGGCATATTGTCGGGCAGGTTGACGGCAATCTGCACCAGGGTCTTCTGGTGGAGGACCTGGAAGGGGGCGAGATTTTCCCTGGCGGCAGTGTTGGTTCGCCACGCCTTCAGGGCCTGGAAAAGTTCGGGGTGACCGACATCCGCCTCGCTGTAGGTCGGGGCAGCAGGGCTGTTCTTCCTGCTGGTCCCCCCCTGGTCGACCATTGCCGTGGCCAGCGCCAGATTGTAGCGGAACGGGGAAAAGCCCTCGGCGCAGCTCCGTACCCCGGCAAGCTTTACTGCCCATTCCTGACGGAGCAGTTTCAGGGCCGCTGTGGCTTTTTTGCGGATCTCCTGATTATCGGTTTCCACGGTCAGGTTCAACACCGCTTCGCCGGGTGCCGAAGTCAGTTTTTCCGCGAAATAGCTGGAGGCCTTGCCGAGCCGTTCCCTGATCAACACATTTTCCCCCGGCAGTTCTTTTTCGGGGAAAAGCCCCTGCAGCTGCTGGCGGAAATTGTCGCCGACCCGGCAGATCTCGGTCTCGATCTGCTCCTGCAAAGGGCCGGGCAGAAGGCTGCCGGTCAGGGTGAGCAGGCCGCTGTTGCTGCGGACCACGAACAGCAGGCGATTAAGCAGGCTCCGCAATCGGCCAAAATCAAAACAGTCGAGGATCAGCTGCTGCTGGTAGCCAATTTTTGCCTTTGCCAGAAGAGGAGCATCGGGCGTCTGCCGGTCCTGGGCAAAAAAGCGGCGGATGGTCGGGTCACATCGGATTGCCCGGGCGGTGAGCGGCGAGCTGAGCAGCATACCGTCAAGGCTTCGGCAGCGGCTGAGGGCGACGTAGACCTGGCCGTGGGCAAAGGCCGCCTGGGCATCGATAATCGCCCGGTCAAAGGTCAACCCCTGGCTCTTGTGGATGGTGATTGCCCAGGCCAGTTTCAGGGGATACTGACGGAAACTGCCGATCCGGTTTTCGGCGATGGTCATGTTTTCCTGGTCGAGACGGTACTCGGTGTTTTCCCAGGTGGCCGGATCAACCGTGATATCTTCATCGTCCTCGCGGCAGCGGACCCGGATTGTCTCTCCGACAATCCCGGCCACCCTGCCGATCCGGCCATTGAAGTAGCGCTTTTCCGGAGAGGGATCGTTGCGGACAAACATCACCTGGGCCCCCTCCTTCAGTTCCAGACTGGCTTCGGTGGGGTAGGCCTGTTCGGGAAAATCCCCCTCCACTTCCGCCGAGAAACGGTATGCCCTGCCGTCGAGTCCAGCCAGCCGGCTGCGGTTGATCGTTTCGGCGCCGCTGTTGTGGCTGCAGAGGGTGATGGCGTCGCTATCGTCACTGAGGAGTGGCCGATAGCGGTCATTGAGGGTCTGCAGGGCGGCTTGGTCGAGCTGGTTGTTCCGAACCTGATTGAGCAGGGCAATAAACCGGTCATCCTCCTGGCGGTAGATTTTTTTCAGCTCGATGGTCAGCAGTTCACTGCGCCGCAGGGCGCTGCTGCTGAAAAAGTAGGGGGAGTCATAGCTCTGCTGGAGGAGGCGCCACTCCTCATCTTTGACCACTGGGGGAAGCTGGTGCAGGTCGCCGATCAGCAGCAGCTGCACCCCGCCAAACGGCAGGTCACTGCGCCGATGGTGACGGAGAACGCTGTCGACCCCATCAAGCAGATCCGCCCGCACCATACTGATTTCATCGATCACCAGCAGGTCGAGGCTTTTGATGATATTGATCTTCTGGCTGGTGAAGCGGTGGCGGCGGCTCTCTTGGTCTCTTCCGGGAAGAAAAGGGCCGAAGGGAAGCTGGAAAAAGGAGTGCAGGGTAACGCCACCGGCATTGATTGCCGCAACTCCGGTGGGGGCGGTAATGATCAGACGTTTGCCGGCGGTGGCTTTGACCCCATGCAGGAAAGTGGTTTTTCCGGTACCGGCCTTTCCGGTAAGAAAGATATTGCATCCGGTGTCTCGGACAAATTCTTCGGCCAGTTGCAGGTCCGGGTTGGCGGATATCATCACGGTTCAGTCGCTTAAACGACGCAGCTGTTCGTTGATTTCGGCAATCTCCCTGATCCCGAAGGAGCCGGGATCAAAGGATTCGCCAAGCAGGCGCCGGGCATGGTGATGGCCGGGATCTTTGGCCACGGCAAAGGCGTGGAGGAGGCGGTGATACTCGGCACTGTCGTGGATAGTATCCGGCGGTCCGGCGCACCCGCCACCGATTACTTCCGCCGGGCATTGTACCGTAGCCGAAAAGAGATCTTCGACCTCGAGCAGGCAATGCCAGGCGCTTTTCCCGTCGAGCAGATAGCTAAAAGAGGGGTGGAGATTATCTTCGAGATCACCCAGACAAAACTGTGATTCATCCAGGTCGGGGATTTTTGGCCCAACAGGGAGTGCAGTGGCCGGACGGTAAACGGTTTGCCCGATGAGGAAGTGGTGGTCCGGGGTACTCTGCCAGCCAAAAGCGATCTGGATTATCTGCTGGAGGATAAAGAGGCTGGTCTCTGCCTGGACGGTGAAGCGCCGCCAGACAGGTGGGTCTGTCCCGACCAGTTCGGCCCTCAGCTGGAAAAATGTCCAGCTTTGGCCGGCCCTTTTTTTCTGCTGAAAGTCGACGTTGATCAGGGTGGCTTTTTTCTTCTTAACCGGAGACCCCGCTTTGGCGCCACAGCAGCCGCCGGCACAGGTCCCGGGAAAAGGGTCACTTCCTGGCGCGGCGGCCTGTCGCGCTGAGCGGGATGGCACCAGGCGCAGGCTGGGCGGCGGTTTTTCGGTGACACCTCGGGAATGGGCCATCAGGGTGGCGATGGTCAGAGGCAGGGAGGCGAGAAGCAGCATCTGGATCCGGGTCTCTCGATCGTCAAAGGGCGGAGCAATATCGGGAAAGGCCTCCTGGAAGAGGTCGTCGGGCAGTGTGTCGAAAAATTCGATCACCTCGCTGGGGTCGACCAGCCCCTGGATAGTGAGCATGGCGTGGTAGAGCTCTTCCCGTTGACGCTCAGCCATCTCCGGGTACTCTTCCGGGTCCCATACCTCCTCACGGAGGGCGACGGCCTCCTCAAAGCCAGATACCCATTCGTAGAGCTTTTCCATCATTTTATCGTTCATTTCCCCGATATCAAAGGGGAAAAACAGGTTTTCCCGCTCAAATTCGGCGGTAAACCGGGCGCAAATTGCCATCAGGCCGGCAGCCATTTTCGCCGTTTTGGCGGTCTCCCTAGGTGGAGTACCACCGAAGATCACTGCCAGCCATTCGCCGGGCGGGATCGGATCGGGGGTTATTGCCAGTCCGAACAGGAAGCCGCACAGTTCGTCAAAGCTGAGTGTCTGATCAGGCTCAGGGGCCAGGGCAAGATAGGTGTTTATGAGCTGTTTTTCGGAGCGGCTGAGCAGCATGGCCTCATCACCTGTAAAAAGAGTCGTGCCACTTTTTGGCACCGGACATCACCATGCGGGGCCTTTCCCTGCTTCCGGTTTCCGGAGGTGTTGCCGGTGGCGGAAGGCGCTAATCGGGGCCCGGTTGGCATCTGGTCGATGTTGCCGGGGAGAGAATGGTGACGCGCCGGCAGAGGCGTGTTTGCGGTAAGAGATAGCGGAAAAAGAAGACAAAGGAAAGGGGAATGTGTCCATGATCGCGGTGGATTTGGGGCGGTTGTGGTATTCCGGCAGGTGATCACCCTTGCCTAAAAATCCCGAACCGCCTAGTATGCAAGGGCAACAGCGATACGGGACGCCGGGTTGAGTTTGCCGGAGATGGTTTTCTGGAAAATTAAAATCGGGAGCGGACAATGCGTGAGGCGGGATACTGGGCAGACAACTATCAGCGAAACCGCCTTTCGGTAAAAAAGGCCATCGCCAGGATACAGTCGGGACAGAGAGTTTTCATTGGCTCCTCCTGCGGAGAGCCCCAGCGGCTGGTTAAGGGCCTGGCCAGTGCGAGCAGCAGTTTCACCGATCTGGAAGTGATCAGGATGTTCAGCGGTGAATCGACCTCCCTGTCCCAGATTGCCGCCGCATCTCAGGGCCGTAATCTGACAATCCGCTCCTTCTATCTTGGGTCGGCCAATTCGACCAGTTTTCAAGGAGATCTGCGCTTTATCACGCCGATTAACCTCTCTGAGGTCCACCGTTTCATCCGCGCCCGGCTGCTGCCGATTCAGGTGGCTCTCATCCAGGTCAGCCCGCCGGACGATTTTGGCTGGATGAGCCTGGGGATCAGTGTTGATGTCACCGCCTCGGCGGCGGCTGCCGCTGACCTGGTGATCGCCCAGGTCAACCGGAAAGTACCGCGGGTGATGGGCCGCGGAATGATTCATGTCAATGAAATCGATATCTTTGTCGAGCACGATGAAAATCTGATCGAGATCAGTCCCTCCCCGGATGTCGCCGTTGCCGGGATGATAGCCCGCTATGTTTCCCGCCTGGTTGACGATGGCTCCACCGTGCAGATGTCGCTTGGCGGTACCGCCGCTGCCAATATCGAGGCCCTGCTCGAAAAAAACGATCTCGGGGTTCATACCCAGTATGTCACCAATACCATCATGAAACTGATGGCGATGGGGGTGATCACCAACCGTAAAAAGGGGTTTAACAACGGCAAGATCATCTGCAGCAACGCCATCGGCGACCAGAATCTCTACGATTTGCTCGACCACAATGCTGCGGTTGAATTCCACCCCTCCAAGTATGTCAATGACCCGCGAAAGATTGCCAAAAACCGGAAGATGGTGGCGATGAATACCGCCCGAGAGATCGATCTCACCGGTCAGGTGGCCGCCGATGCCCTGGCGTTCAACAACTTTGCCGGAGTTACCGGGATTCTCGACTTTTTCCGGGGGGCAGCGATGTCCAAAGGGGGCAAATCGATCCTGATGCTCACCGCCGCAAGAAACAATGACAGCGCCAGCCGGATTGTCCCGGTGCTGACCAACAGTGCGGTGGTGGTGCCGCGGAGCGAAGTACACTACGTCGTTACCGAATATGGCTCAGTGAACCTTTTCGGCAAGAGTCTGCAGGAGCGGGCAATGGC
The DNA here is from genome assembly GCA_036350955.1 of Desulforhopalus sp. GTDB lineage: Bacteria > Desulfobacterota > Desulfobulbia > Desulfobulbales > Desulfocapsaceae > Desulforhopalus_A. The sequence goes on from JAZBOD010000595.1 coordinate 17,812, forward strand.
ACTGATTTCCATTGCCCACCCGAAATTCCGTGACTGGCTGCTCGAAGAGGCCAAGGAGATTGGCCTGCTTGGCCGGGAGCGCTCCCCGTGGGCGGAAATCCATGCGGTCTACCCGCTTGGTCTGGAGGAGAGCCGGCAGATCGATGGAAAAAAGGTCACTTTCCGGCCGGTGAAGCTAACCGATGAACGAAGCATTCAGGAGCACTACTACGGTCTGGAAAAAAACGACGTGGTTGCCCGCTTCTTCCAGGAGCGGAAAAGCTTTGCCGCCCGGCAGATCGAAAAAACCTTCATTATCGATTATGTCAACGATCTGACCATCGTCGCGGTAATCGGCCAGCCAGGCTTTGAGAGAATTCTCGCCGTCGGTGAGTATTACCATAACCCCCAGACCAATATGGCGGAAATCGCCTTTTCGGTTGTGCGGACCTGGCAGGGCCGGGGACTCTGTTCGGTGGTGATCAAAAAACTTGCCGAGGCTGCCCGGGGTAACGGTATCAAAGGGCTGACCGCCTACACCTCGAAAAATAACCGGGCGATGATCAAACTTTTTCACACCTTGGACTACCAGGTTAAAAAGGTCAACCAGGGTGATATGGTCTATCTCGAAGCACATTTCGCCCACGGCCAGAACGCTGCACCGGAGAGCTGATCCCCTCTGTTGCCGGATAAAGACAGCCCATTGCTCTGCAGGCGTCAGCCCCCTTCACAGGTTTTTTTCGACCACCGCAAAAGAGACGGTGGCGGTGGTGACGCTGCTTCGGCCAAAGATCAGGAAATAGACCAGCCAGAGCAATTGCAGGCCGAGGATCACCGCCGGGTTCCAGAGGACGCGCAGCCCCTGGATAACTTCAGGGTCACCCGCCGGCGGCGGTGCGGCAAAGTTGAGCATCACCAGCGCGTAAAGTACTGCGGCAATCCCCATCTTCTGGTAGGCGGAGACCCGGCCGAAACCGCGGAAATCCGCGCGCAGGGTTTCGGAAAGGATCCGCCACAGCTGGGTGAGGACCAGGCAGCCGACCAGGGCCGGGGTATAGAGGCCCTGAAGGAATAGATAGGCACCGGCCAGGGCGCCGCCGGTATAGAGGACGGCGGTGATTGCCTGGATCGGTACCAGTCTCTCTCCGGCGAGGTGGCCCTCGTAGGCGACCTTCTTGGTGGCTCCGGAGAAGGTAAAGCCGTGGCGGGAAAAAAGCAGGCGGACCATATGGTTGCACTCGCGCACCGGTTTCCCGTAGCAGCAGCCGAAACTGATACAGGCCAGCCGGCCGAGGCCCTCCCCGAGGGTGTAGGCGATGGCCATTGCCGCAAGAACCGGCAGGAGCGGCAGCTGGTTGCTCACCCCGAGGATCTCGCCGGAAAGGAGGACGGCAAAGGGGGAA
>JAZBOD010000596.1:0-7970 GCA_036350955.1 Desulforhopalus sp.
CCGCAGAGGAAACGGCGGCAGTGGACGGCAACCGGCTGCGCACAACCGTTGAGAGTCTGAGCGGATTCGCCAGCCGACTCACCGGCTCACCGGGTTATGAACAGGCCGCCCAACTGATCGAAGGGCAGCTGACGGCCCTCGGACTTGTCCCCCAGTCCCACATCTTTCAACTGCCGGTACGGATTGCCCGGGATGTTTCCCTGACGGTTGACGGCATAGATTTCCCTTTGAGTCCCTATTTTAATAACGCCATCAGCCCGGGAGGAATTGACGGGCCGATCGAAGCTCCACTCTACTACCTTAAAACCGGAAGCCTCGATGAGATAGCCGGCTACGATCTGGAGGGCAGTATAGTCCTGCTCGACTTCGATTCGGGCCGCAACTGGCAACTGCTCGCCTCACTTGGCGCCCGGGCGGTTATTTTCCTTGGCGACGAAAACAGCCACAACCGAATATATTTTCAGGAAAAATTTGAACTCACTCCTCTGCAGGTCCCCTGCTTTTGGATGCAGCCCTTTGATGGCAGAGCTCTCCTTAGCCACCTCGACCTCCGAACCGCTCCTCCCCCGGCCCGGGCTGAACTGCAGGCACAGGCCAGCTGGGAAAATCGCCTGGCGAGAAATATCTACGCCCTGATCCCCGGCTCCGACCCGGAGCTTGAGGATCAACTGCTCATTGTCGAGGCCTTTTTCGACAATGAGGAATTGGTTGTCGGCCAGGCGCCCGGCGCCGATGCCGCCTCCGGTATCGCCACCCTGCTCGAACTCGCCGCAAACCTCAGCCACCAGCCACTGGGCAGATCGGTGTTGCTCCTGGCCAGCAGTGGCCAAGCCCAAAGCCTTGCGGGGATGCGGGAAGCGGTATGGAGCATCAACAGCCGCCCCCGGGAGTTGCGTGACCGCGACCGCCAGTTGCAGGAGATCCTCAGTCAGACCGAGGGACAGCTGGCCCTCCTGAAAAGCCTCAACTTTCCCTTAACCATCGATCAAGGCCGAGATGCTCAGCTGGCGGAAGCGATCCGCCAAACTCTTGGTGAGCACGTTGATACAATTTCTCGAGAGCTGATCGCCCTGCGGCTGGGTGAGCAGACCGTCACCGCCCGGGAGGAGATCAAACAGACCGCCAAAAACCGCCTGCTTTACCGCAGCCTCGGCTGGGCGGCATCTTTCCACGATCTGACGGCGCAGGAGAGCGAAATGCTCCAGGGTCTCATCCCGGCTGCCATTTCCAGGACCGAAAGGATTCTCGCCAATGCCGAAAGAGAACGGTTGCTCCTCGCCTCGGCCACCGACTTCCGTAACACTGTCCGTGATTACGAAATCACCGCTCTTGTCAGCCTGCACCTCTCCAGCCACGGCAACGGCATCGGCGGCTTTCACCGGGGTTGGCTGTACAACTTGAAGCCTTCCATCAACCGAACCTCAGCCTATGCCCCCGTGGCAGAACTTTTCGAGAATACTGCCGGTGCGCCAATTGGCCGGGCAGTCTACCAGGACACCCTCCGCCCGAGTCATCTCCGCTCCTGGGACAGCTGGTTTTTCGACCAGCCCGCCCTGGGGGGCGAGGTCAGCGCCCTGGCCGGCTACCTTGGCCTGAGCCTGGTGACAACCGGTGACGGACGTTCAGTATGGGGAACCCCAGCAGACCGGAGTGAAAGGGTTGACTGGCAATATCTCACCGACCAGGCGCAACTGGTGGAACGGCTGGTACGGGGGCTTGGCACGGCTCCGGATCTGCACGCAGGTGGTCTGCCCAGCGACGGTTTTGCCTCGGTTACCGCCCGGACCAACCTGCTCCTCCAGGGTGAACTTTTCGCCAGTTTCCCGGCCGCCGGAACCACCATCCTCGCCTACCAGGGAATGAGCCGTTTCTACGCCATGGTTGACGAGTTCGGCTATTTTCACATAAGAGGAATCGCCGACCGAAAACATGTCTTTGACAAATTGATCATCGAGGGCTACCGCTTCGACGAAGAGAACAGTCGAGTGGTCTGGGCAATCGACAAGAAACAGACCGGCAAGGACAACTACCGGCTCCGCCCGTTTCGCAAATACCTGCAGACCGATCTGGTGATGTTCCACGCTCGGGAGACCACCCTTTTTGACCTGCTCGAACCACGCAGCTTCAGTTATATGACCAAGCTGCAGCTCTATGACGGAAGGCGCGACGCCCCACCTGAACACTACTGGTTCAGCCGGATCGACACCCGCGACTCGATCATCTCCTCGATCTACACCGAACCCGGCACCCTGCTGAAATTGACCATGTCGGACACCGTGCTCACCAACAAACTGGTGCTCACCAACGGCACGGCGGAACGGCCGCTCGGGCTCGGCTACCCGGTCAACGACACCCCGAAGCTGATCAACACCATCCACCACGCGGCGGCAGATGCCTGGACCCTGCTCGTCCCGCGGATAGAACATCTCGAAAGCCATGGCATTTACGATGAAAAAATCAGCTCCCTCCAGAAGCGGGGGCAGGCTGCGCTGAATCGTGCCACAGAGGCCCTGGCGCAGTTCGACCACGCAACCGTCCGTTCCGCCAGTGCCGAGGCCCTTGCTCTTGCCGCCCGAGTCTACGTTCAGGTGGAAAAGACCCAGAAAGATGTGCTCCTCGGGGTACTTTTCTACATCGCCCTGTTTGTTCCCTTCGCCTTCGTGATGGAACGTTTTTTGTTCAACTACGCGAATATCTACAAGCGAATCGTCGCCTTCTCCCTGATCCTTCTCCTGCAGATCGCCATCATCTACAGTGTTCATCCGGCCTTTGCCCTGGCCTACAGCCCGATGGTGGTTATTCTCGCCTTTTTCATTATCGGCCTGTCGTTCATGGTCACCCTGATCATTTTTTTCCGCTTCGAAGACGAAATGGTTCTCCTGCAGCGTCGCGCCAGCCATAAGCGGCCGCAGGAGATGAGCCGCTGGAAGGCCTTTTCCGCCGCATTTTTCCTCGGGGTCTCCAATCTGCGACGCCGAAGGATTCGCTCTATCCTCACCGCAACGACCCTGATCATTCTCACCTTCACCATCATGAGTTTCACCACGATCAAGTCGAGCAACCAGCAGGTTCGCCTGCCTTTCCAGGGTGAAGCGCCCTATCAGGGGCTGCTGCTCAAAAAGATGAACCGGGCAAGCCTTCCCCCACAGGCAACCGATATCCTGGGCAACTCCATGGCGGCGATCAGCCGGTCGGCGCCAAGGGTCTGGCTGGAGGGAAGCGATCTCTCCCGGCCGGTAAATGTGCCTCTGCGCCACGGTGACCGGGAGATCGAAATCCAGGGGCTGATAGGCCTCAGCCCGGACGAGTCGGCGGTTACCGGTCTTGACCGGATCCTCACCTCCGGCCGGTGGTTCAACGACGACGACCGCCAGGCGATCATTCTCGAAGAGGAGATGGCCAGGCGGCTGGGGATCCCCGACGGCAGCGAGGTGGCCATCACCCTGTGGGGCACCCCCTTCACGGTCATTGCCACCTTCCGCGCCGAGGATTTTGAACAGGCGATCGATCTTGACGGAGAACCGCTCACCCCGGTGATCTTTCCCGAAGAGGCTGGCAAGGAAATCAGTGAAGTGGAGGTGGAAGCCCTGGAGTCGGGGGATGATGTCCGCTCTTTTCAAAGCCGTTACAGTCATATCCCCGCCAGCCAGACAGCGATTATTCCGGCCCGGACTCTCCTGGCTGCCGGCGGCAAGTTGAAAAATGTCGCAGTACGGCCAACGGTTGACGCCGACATTGCCGGGATAGCCGGGCAACTCAGTGACCGTTTCAATCTGGCAATCTTTACCGGCGAAAAGGACGGGGTCTGGCTCTATAACGTCAGCGACACGATGAACTACAGCGGGGTACCAAACATTATCATCCCCCTGCTGATCTCGGTGCTGATCGTCCTCAACACCATGATCAGTTCGGTTTACGAACGTAAGGGGGAGATCGCCGTGTACACTTCGGTCGGCCTGGCCCCCTCCCATGTCGGTTTCCTCTTCGTTGCCGAGGCCCTTGCCCTGGGAGTCGTCTCGGCGGTTCTTGGTTACCTGGTCGCCCAGGTTTCGGCAGCTCTCCTGGCGGAGACCCCGCTCTGGGCCGGGATCACCGTCAACTACTCATCGACAGCCGGAGTTGCCGCCATGCTGCTGGTGGTTACGGTGGTGCTGCTTTCGGTGCTCTACCCGGCGAGGGTTGCCGCAAGAATCGCCATGCCGGACGTCAACCGGACCTTTACCCTGCCGCCACCGGTGGATAACCGGATCGAGGTCACCCTGCCTTTTCTCCTGAAATTCCGGGAACACGGCAGTATCGGTGGCTATCTCTATAACTACCTCGCCAGCCATCAGGACATCTCCCATGGCCTGTTTTCCACCGGCCCGGTGGATATTGTCTTTAGCTGCAGCACAACCGAGGAGATCTCGGCAATGGTCAAAGATTCGGTTAATCCGCACGACGTGCAGTGCTTGCATCTCCGCGCCAAAGTGTGGCTGGCCCCATTTGATTTCGGGATCATGCAGACCATGGATATCCATTTCTTCCCCTCTCCGGCCGGAGAGGATTTCCTGGAAATCAGGATCAGCCTGCACCGTCAGTCCGGTGAGTCAGGAGCCTGGCTGCGGATCAATACCGCTTTTTTTCACGAACTGCGCAAGCAGCTGCTGATCTGGCGGTCACTGGACGAGTTCAGCCATGAAGAGCTGCAAAACGCCTTTTTCAGGCGGGTCGCCGGTGCTGACACCGCAACGGGGAGTGTCTGAGATGCCGCCCGCCCCCCAGACGACCAGCGGCCGACCGATTCGCCTGCGGGCGCCACTGCTCGGCCTTGTTCTGGCGATAGTGATCTGCCTGCTCACCCCCTACAACAACATTTTTCTCCGGGCCACCCCCTTGGGAGGTGGCCATTTCCCCCTCGCCCCTTTCGTTATCTTCCTCGTCCTGGCAGTTGCCGTAGCGACTATTGCCAGGCTGTTCCGCAACCGGTTGCTGCTTACCGGCGCCGAACTCCTGGTGGTGTGGATCGAAATGGTCATCGCCTCGGGTATCGCCTACACCGGCTTTGCCCGGACCTTTCTGATCAACCTTACTGCGCCAATCCACTTTGCCAGCGCCGGCAACCGCTGGGATGAGGTCATTACCCCACTCATTCCGCCGGCCCTTACCCCAACCGACCACCATGCCGTTGAACTGCTCTACAACGGGCTCCCCGGTGGCCGGAGTATGGGGTGGATAGAGGTGGTCCGGGAAATTCCCTGGTCGGCCTGGCTCGCCCCGCTGCTGCTCTGGGGCGGCTTTGTCCTGCTCTGCTACCTGGTGATGCTTTTTTTGATCAACATCATCTCCCGGCAGTGGATCCACAACGAAAAGATGAACTTTCCGCTGCTCAAGGTTCCGGAGATGATCAGCGCGGCAGTCAATCGCGGTGAGACCGGCAGCTTCTTCCGCGACCGCTACCTTCTGGTCGGCCTCTCCATCCCGGTGTTTCTCCACCTGATCAACGGCCTGAACCTCTACTACCCTTCGATTCCGGCAATCCCCACCCTGTTTCTCGCCGGCCCCTATTTTGCCGAGAGCGGGCTGTTCACCGGTTTTCAGAAGCTGCGGCTGCACATCTACCCGGCTTTTATCGGCTTTGCCTTTCTCACCTCCCGACAGATCTCCTTTTCTTTCTGGTTTTTCTTTCTCGCCGGCAGCCTGCTCTACGGGGTGCTCAACCTGCTCGGCTATGCCATCCCGGCGGCGGAACTGGGGGTGACCTTCGGCCCGACTTTGACCCGGCCCGAAGAGATGCAGATGATCGGTGCCTACGGGGTCTTTTTTCTGTTTCTCGTCTGGCTGGCCAGGCTCCACCTGCTCGATGTCGTCAAACAGTCCCTCTTTCTCAGCCGCCACCGTGCCGACGCCACCGAATGGTTTGACGTGCGGGTCTCCTTCTGGGGTGCGGTGATCGGTCTGCTGTTGATCGTCCTCTGGTATGTCCGGCTGGGGATGGCCCCACTCACCGCCACCCTGCTGGTCGGCGCTTTTTTCATGATCATGATTGTGGCCACCCGGATCATCTGCCAGGGGGGGCTGGCCTATTTCACCCTTACTGCCGCGCCAACCGACGGCTTGATCGCCCTCTTTGGCAGCAAGCTCTTTGCCGGTGTGGGGGGACTGCTTGCCGGGATGAGCCAGAAGATGCTCTTTGTCGATCTCCGTGAATCGCTGCTGCCTTCATTGCTCCACTCCCGCCAGGTGCATCACGGCCACCGCCCCGTGCTGTTGCTGTTCAGCGGCCTTGCCGCCACCATTGTTACCGCGATGACCGCATCGATCGTGGCAATGATGGCCCTCTGTTATCGCTTTGGCATTCGTGAACTGCAGCTCGACTGGGCAACCCGGACCACCAGCGGAGTATACGAAAACATCTACCGCCTGATCGCTCTGGAGACCAGTACCGGTGGCTGGGTGTACAGCTTTGCCCTGAGCGGCGCGGTGATCATGGCCATCCTGGTGATCTGCTACCACCGTTTTTATTGGTGGCCGATCCACCCGCTCGGCTATCTCACCGCGTACAGTTCGGCAATGCGCATCCTCTGGCTCAGTTTTTTTATCGGCTGGGCATGCAACGCCATCTGTATGCGTTATGGCGGCATCGTGCTGTTGCGGCGGCTGCAGTTTTTTTTCATCGGTCTGATCATCGGCGACTTCATAATGGGTGGCGGCTGGGCCGTTATTGGCCTGTTTACCGATGTCAGTTACCAGGTTCTCCCCGATTAGCACCTTACGGATGAATTTGTTATTTTTATATAAAATTCATTTTTTAAAGGTAGTTATACCCGATTCCAGGGGGTTAAACGGGATAAAGCCTATGGTCCAGATCACCCCTGAGAGGAATTGTGCCGATGTATGACGACAAGGAATTAAAGGAATACCGGGACCTGCTCAAGCCGCCCAAGGAGTTCGCCGAAGGTTTTGACTGGAAGACCATCGTCGGGGCAATATTTATCGGTTTTCTGATGATGCCGGGATCGATGTACCTGCAGCTGGTTATCGGCCAGGGGATTGGCCCGGCGGCCCGCTGGGTGACCATTATTCTTTTTGCCGAAATCGCCAAGCGGGCCCACTCCGACCTCAAGCAGCAGGAGATCTTCCTCCTGTACTACATGGCCGGTGCGGCGCTCGCCTCACCATTTTCCGGTCTGCTCTGGAACCAGTACCTGGTTCAGTCCGATGCCGCCCGAATGCTCGGGGTAACCGAATTCATTCCCAGCTGGATCTCCCCTGGCCCCGACTCCCAGTCAATGATCGAGCGGAATTTTTTCCACCGTGACTGGCTAATTCCCATCCTCCTCCTGGTCGGTTCACAAATCATCCAGCGGATCGACCACTTTGGCCTGGGCTATGCCCTCTACCGCATCACGTCTGACGTGGAAAAACTGCCTTTCCCGATGGCCCCGGTCGCCGCCCTCGGCACCATGGCCCTGGCCGAATCGGCGGAAGAGAAGCAGCAAAGCTGGAAGTGGCGGGTTTTCTCGATCGGTGGGGTGATCGGTCTGGTCTTCGGCTTTTTTTATGTGGTTCTGCCGATTCTCTCCGGCCTGCTTTTTACCGAACAGGTCCGGCTGATCCCGATTCCCTGGATCGAGTTGACCGGCTATACCGAAAACATCCTCCCCGCCGTCGCCACCGGCCTTCAACTCGATCTCGGCCTGCTTTTTGTCGGCATGGTCCTGCCCTTCTGGGCAGTTATCGGCGGTTTCATCGGCCTGATCATCACCATTATCCTCAACCCGATACTCTATTCGGCCGGCATCCTCCATCGCTGGCACCCTGGGATGGAGACGGTGGAGACGGTGTTTGCCAACAACTTTGATTTCTACATGAGCTTTGGCATCGGTCTTGGCCTGGCCATCGGCCTGATCGGCGTCTGGTCGGTGGTCCGCTCCTTCCGCAGCCAGGATGGTGAGCTGGGCACCCTCCACGACCTGTTTCACCCACCG
>JAZBOD010000597.1:0-2646 GCA_036350955.1 Desulforhopalus sp.
TAAAAAAATCTCGCTGCGATCAGCGAAAAAAAAGGGGGCGAAGCACGGCTACCTCTGTCGGGAGTACCGCCAGCCGGTAACCGGCCAGGGCAAACCCCGTTCTGACTGGCGCAGAAAATTCTCCGACCTGTTCCGGAGAATCGTGCCAAAACGCGGCGGGGCTGGGCAACCGACCTATTCGCGAAAGAGTGGCCGGGCTGCCTTTTGGGGGTGGTTGATCCCGGTCCTCCTGGTTGTTGCCGTTCCGGTCCTGTTCTTTCAACTCGGTACCGGGGAGAAGATGGTCAGGGGGCTGCAGGGGATCGCTTTCTTCCAGGTTACCGAATTGGAATTTTCTGGAAATACCATTCTCAGCAATGAGCAACTTCGCGAAGCATCTGGGGTAATCCGCCACCGGACCAGTCTGATCGGTCTTGATCTGGGGGAAATCGAGGCCCGGCTCCTGGCGAACCCCTGGCTGGCAAAGGTCTCGGTGCGCCGTGATTTCCCCTCCACCCTGCAGATCAGCGTGGCCGAACACCGGCCGATTGCCCTGCTGCAGGATGGCGGAGAAGGGGGAGAACTGGCATATATCGACAGTAAAGGGACCTCTTTTCTTTCGGTACGTCCCGGAAAAGATCTTGATTACCCGGTGATCACCGGGCTGATGGAGATTACCGAATCTGGCCTGCGTAGTGAGGCAATGGCCGAAGTTTTGCTGTTTCTGCGGCGGATTGAGGGGAATAATCCCCATCTCCCCGCCGAGTCGGTCTCCGAGGTTCATGTCCGCCCCGATGGCACTCTGGTGGTGTATCTGGTTGAATATCCATTTCCAATATATTTCGGAAATGGTAACACTAGCAGGAAATATTCCCGCCTGGTCGAGGTGCTGAAAGCGCTGTACAAAAAAGAGGGCGGACGGGAGCGGATTGCGCATGTCCGGTACATCGATCTGGACTATCTGCAGGACAAGGTGCTGGTGGCCCAGAACGATGCGGGCTGAAAGAAAAAAATGATCGAGTAACGTAAAGGCGGCTATGGGGAGTACGGAAGAGCTAGAAGATACGGAAAACGTTGCGGAAAACAAAACCTTCGAAGAGCGTGAGTCCGGGGAACTGGTTGTCGGTCTTGATATTGGCACCACCAAGATCTGCTGCGTCGTCGCCGAGGTGCACGATGACCGGGTGGAGGTCGTCGGGGTGGGAACGGTACCGTCGCTTGGCTTAAAACGCGGGGTGGTGGTCAATATTGAGAGTACGGTCAATTCCATTCGCCGCGCGGTACAGCTCGCCGAAGAGTCGGGCGGGTATGATCTGCGCTCCCATGAAGTCTACGTCGGAATTGCCGGAAACCATATCAAAGGCTTTAACAGCCCGGGGATTCTTGCGGTGAACAACCGGGAGATCAAGCAGGCCGATATCGACGAAGTCGTTGCTGCCGCGAGGACGGTGAAAATATCGGAGAACCAGCGAATCATCCACGTTATGCCCCAGGAATACATGGTGGATGACCACACCGGAATCCAGAACCCGCTGGGAATGACTGGAGTACGGCTGGTGACCAACGTCCATATCGTCACCGCTGATATCGGTGCCGTGCATAACCTGGTGACCTGCTGCGAAAAGGCTGGTCTGCAGGTGGCTGAACTGGTTCTCGAGTCGATTGCCTCGGCCTGTTCGGTGCTCAGCCGGGATGAAATGGAGCTTGGCGTCGCCCTGATCGATATCGGAGGGGGCACCACCGACCTGGCGGTGTTCTGTGACGGCACCATCCGCCACACCTGTGAGATAGGCCTGGGCGGCCATAATCTGACCAATGATCTCTCGGTCGGTCTCCGTACCCATCTCCAGGAGGCGGAACGCCTGAAGGAGGACTATGGTGGAGCAATCGCCTCGCTGATCCGGCCAAATCTGGTGGTCGATGTCCCCACCGTCGGTGATCGAGAACCGCGCAAAGTGACCCAGAAGGTGCTGGTTGATATCCTTGAGGCGCGGATTATCGAAATCCTCGAGATGATGAACCGGGAACTGGTCAGCTCGGGGCAGAAGAATAAGATCAATGGCGGGGTTGTTCTTACCGGTGGCACAGCGCTGCTCGCCAACCTGGTCGAACTGGCCGAGCAGATTTTTGATTTGCCGGTACGGATCGGCTACCCCTGCGGAATCACCGGCCGGATCGAAGAACTGCACAATCCCCGCTGCACCACCGCCACCGGCCTGGTGCTGTTCGGCCGCGACAAGCGCCGGGAGATGGGGCATCAGTCGCCGGGGATGTTCGACAGGGTTAAGGAATGGTTCAAGAAAATCATGTAAGCCGGATGGTTTTTTTGTTTAAGCGATACCCGGAGAATGCTATAGTACCGGCTGATTTGTCTACCTGAGGCGTTGGTTCTGGTTTGTCAACAAACTGAATTTTGTGAAGGTTCCTGTCCTCTCTGCCATGGGAGGGGATCATCACTCTTGGGTTGCGGGCGTCAGCCCGCTTAGGTACTGTCATCACGACGGGCGCGCAATAGATTTGAGCAGGAGGGGAGAGGATGCCGTTCAGGATGGCTGAAGCAGAGGGTGTTGCGGTAGTGAAGGTTATCGGGGTCGGTGGTGGCGGTGGCAATGCCATCAACACCATGGTTGCCAATCGACTGCAGGGCGTGCAGTTTATCGCCGCAAA
>JAZBOD010000598.1:0-9201 GCA_036350955.1 Desulforhopalus sp.
GATCCGCATCAGCGGGCAATAGAGGGATTCAACCAGCGGGTCAAGCGACAGGCCATGGCGACAGCACTGCTCGGCGTCCTCAAGGCAGCCCATCTCTTCGAAGGCATGGGCCAGGGCGCCGAGGGTGGAGAAGAAGCGCGCCTGGAGCCGCTGGCGCAGGGGAATGGCCCAGGCCGCCGACTCCCCGGGGAGGAAAGGCCCCTGGTAGAGGGAGACCAGGATATCCCGATGTGCCTTGAGATCGTCAGCATTGCCTGGCCGGCTGAGGGTATGATCCAGCAGCTGGCAACACCGCTCGAAAGCCTGAACATCGACCCAGACCAGAAAGGGGTCAAGAGACAGCACCGCCTCACTGTAGCTGATCGCCTGATCGTTACCCACCAGCCTGCGCAGCCGGTGGAGGGTGGTGGAAAAGGCGTTGCTGGCGGCATCACCATCGGCATCGGGCCAGAGCAGCTCTTCAACTTCATGAGCCGGGATATTTTTGCCGCCCCGGGCGACGAGGTACTTGAGCATCGCCAGCGGCCGCTGCTGGGCCTTGCGGGGCGGTGGCAGCGGCGCACCATTCTTTTCCAGAGAAAAACCGCCGAGGGTGGTGATCCGTAACGGCCAAGGCCAGCCCGGAACGTCAACCGGCGGAGTGCTGGGCTGCAGCCGATGCTCCACCACCAGGGAGCGGACATATGCCGGCTCGATCCCCCGCTTCAACGCCTCGACGCAGAGTTCGGCCATCACCTCCGGCTGCCAGTGATTGGCATAACGGTAGTTTCGCTGCGCCCCGACAGCCAGCCCCCGGCGGAGCATCTGCCCAGCGGTCCCCCCGTCGCCTTCGGCCAGGGCCATCCGCGCCTTGAGCAGGTAGCCCTGAAAAGCAAAGATCCGGCCAGGGAATCCCCGGCTGGCCTGAAACCCCATGGCCAGATGTTTTTTCGCCTCAGCAGCAATTCCCACCTGAAGGAGTACCGCAGCCATGATCCCGTGGGAAAAGGGCATGGTCAGCGAGGTCCCGGCGGCGAGCGCCTTGGCATAGTGGATCCTGGCATGCAATTCGGCGCCGGCGAGGTTTTTCTGGCGCAGCTCGTACCAGGAGCGCATGCCGTGGTAGAGCCCCTGGACCCAGCTGCCCTCCCGGGGCAAAGCCGTGGCGGCCTCATCGAGATAGCGCCGGGCAAGCCCCATCCTGCCAAGGCCGATCGCGGCACAGGCGGCGTGGGTCCGGATCGCCGTATGGAGCATACGGATACCGCAGTCGGCCTCGAGCTGCATGCCCCGCTCGGCGGCAGCCAACCCCTCCTCGAACCGGCCAACAGACCAGCAGTGAAAGGCGCGCAGGTTCAGGTGAAACAGGTGGGGCAGAATCGGCCCCCTGTCCGGGATGGCATCCCGGAAGGTGTCGAGGACGCTCTGCGCTTGCGCATAATCGCCGACAATGGTCTGCAGGGTGAGCAGGCCGATAAACAGCTGCAGAGTCACATTGACATCCGGCACCTGATGGAGCATTGTCCATGCCCGGTCAACCCAGCCGGCAAACTCCGGTGAATCGCTGCGGCGCATGACCATCGCCATGAGCATCGCATTGGTCAGCCGGAGCCGGACTTCGGGGAGGTCGCACTCCCCCCAGCGGGCATGCAGTTCCTGGTACTTGTCGAGATAGGGATCGAGCAGGGAGTAATCCTCCGCGGCAAAAACGATCCCCTCGATGATGCCGGCAAGGGCGAGATAGCAGCCGGGGGGATCGCCCTGTTCCTCGAAGAGGGCGAGAGCCTTGGTGAAATAGCCCTGGGCGATCCTCGGCCTGTAGGGCACCGTGACCACCCCCCGCCAGAAGACCAGCCAGGGCAGGGTTTCGGCAAGATCATCGGGGAGAGCATCCAGCCAACCTGATAGGGTAAAAAACCTGCCCTGCATACTCATCTGGGGTGCCTGAGCGAGAATCAGGGTGATCGCCTCCTCGACCTGACCGGCCTGCAGGTAGAGGCTGACGGCATCATCGGATATCCCTTCCTCAGCCAGAGTCGCCGCACTCATCGACTGTATCTGCCGCACCTCTGCCCCGGTGCATCGTTGCCGGCAGCGGGATTGGAGGAACTCCTGAAAAAGAGGATGAAAGGAGTAGGTTGGCTGCTCGCCGACGGTCCGGTAGGTGAAGGCGTTGGCGGCATGGAGTTTTTCAAGGATTTCAGGTGCTTTGGCACCGGCCAGCTTCTCCGCCGCCAGGGGTGAGATCCGGGGCAGGTGGCTCAGCCGGATGAGGCTGTGCTGCACAGCCGGATCAAGCCGCTCAAAGAGGACGCTGCCAAAATAATCAAATATCTCCGAAGGAGTATCTTTGAGCAGCCGATAAGCTTTAATATCCTCAATCTCCCCGCGCTGGAGGAGCAGCAGCAGTCCGACCACCCAGCCGTCGCTTTTGCTCTGCAAGATCTCGACATCCGGCCGAGGGTAGTGTGGGCCGATAAACCGTGCGGCAATACCGCAGGCCTCGTCGAGGTCAAGCCGCAGCTGCTGCCAACCGATGATCTGCAGGGAACGGTTGGCCCGGTGGCGGGTCAGCTGCGGCGGCGGTTTCTGCCGACTGCAGACATAGAGACCTATCCCCGGAACCAGGACGTCAATCGCGGTACACAGTACTTCATGGAGCGGTGTCGCCGGATGAACTTCCTGGTAATTATCGAGGACGATGGCGCATGGCGTCTGGAGATGGCAGCGCAGGGTTTCAAAAAAACGTCGAGTAAATACGGGGATGTTGGGAAAGAATTCCGGAGTGAGCAACGGGAAATCGACTGAACCGCCAGAGAGCAAAGCAGCTGCGGCACGGCCCAGATGATAGAAAAAGGAGGCAATATCCCCATCGGATTCATCCAGCTGGTACCAGATGCACGCCGATGTGTGCTGTACAAGATAGCTGTTGATCAGGGTGGTTTTCCCCGACCCGGCCGGGCCACAGACCCAGACCGCCGCCATCTTCTCTCTATCGGCAAGCACCCTGAACAGACGGTCGCGGGGAAACACCCCCTGCAATCTGGGGCGGACCAACTTAGCGGGCAACAATTGGGCAGGTGAAAGAAGCTCAGGCGCCATGGCAAACTCTCTTCAAAAAAAGGTTGACGAGATATTTGCATTCATTCCACAGTCAGCCTAAATCATCTACATCAAGTTAGCATTGTTTTTTTTCAACCTACTAAATTTCTGTCATTTTCTCGACAATCGAAAGTATTCAGATCTTTGAATCAATATCCATACAACAGCGGTGAATCATTGTGGAGACCGCAAGAAGATTATGGTAATTTACCCGGATGGAACTCTACCCTGAACCTCTTTTCCGACTTGCCGGCGACCGTGGCCTGCTGATGGAACTGGGCGAGGAGATCAGCCCGAAGATCCAGGAGCAGATCCGGGCGATGCTCCTCGCCCTCGAAGAGACCACCCTCCCCGGGGTGGTTGAATTTCTGCCCGGCTACCGCTCCCTGGCGGTGGTCTATGATCCGCTGTGCACCTCAGCCAACCTGCTCCGCGCCGAACTGCTCCGGATTTACCAGAGTCTGGCAGGTTTTGCCCTTCCTCCCCCGCGGCTGGTAGAGATTCCGGTCTGCTATGGCGGCGAACTCGGCCCAGATCTCGGCTTTGTCGCCCGCCATAATCAGCTCACTGAGCAGGAGGTGGTCTCACTGCACAGCGGCAGCGACTACCTGGTCTACATGATCGGCTTTACCCCGGGATTCCCCTATCTCGGCGGCCTTGACCAGCGACTCCATACCCCCCGCCTGGCCAGCCCGAGGAAAAAGGTACCGGCAGGCTCGGTGGGGATTGCCAACGGCCAGACCGGAGTCTACCCGATTGACAGCCCCGGCGGCTGGCAGCTGATTGGCCGCACCCCGCTGCAGTTGTTCGACCCGGGGCGGGAAAAGCCGTTTCTCCTTGCCGCCGGCGACACCCTGCGCTTTGTCGCCATCGATTATCCCCGTTACCAGGAGCTGTCGGCGGACAGGGTGCCGACAGAAAAACAACCCTGACCATGCCAACCCCGGTACAGTCAGACAGAGAAGCTTCCAGGAGGCCCGTTCCGATGCAGCACAGCATAGATATCAACTGCGATCTCGGCGAGAGTTTCGGCATCTACACCCTCGGCATGGACGGGCAGGTGATGCCCTTTATCAGTTCAGCCAACATCGCCTGCGGCTGGCATGCCGGCGACCCGATGGTGATGGAGGCAACCGTCCAGGCCGCCGTGCGCAACCGGGTCCACTGCGGTGCCCACCCCGGCTATCCCGATCTGCTTGGCTTTGGCCGGCGGGCAATGCAGGTTGACGCCGAGGAGTTGCACTGCTACCTGATCTACCAGATCGGCGCCCTGACGGCCTTCTGCCAGGCTAACCAGACCAGACTCCACCATGTCAAACCCCACGGCAGCCTCTACCATGCCGCGGTGGCCGACGAAAAGACCGCCCGGGCGGTGGCCGGGGCAATCGCCCGGGTCAACCCGGAGCTGATCTTTGTCACCTTCGCCGGGGAAAAGGGGGAGATGATGGCCCGAATCGGCCGGGAGTATGGTCTTGCCGTTGCCCGTGAGGCGTTTCCCGATCGGGCCTACACCGCCGAGGGCACCCTCGCCCCGCGTTCCCTGCCCGGGGCAGTGATTACCGACCCCGACGAGGTGATCCGCCGCGGGGTGAAAATTGCCGCCGAGGGCTGTGTCGAGGCGATCAGCGGCGAAGAGATCCCCCTGACCGCGCAGACCCTCTGCGTCCACGGCGATAACCCCCAGGCGGTGGCAATGGTCGAGAGGCTGCACGCCGCCCTGATCGAAAAAGATATCGCCGTTGCCCCCATGGCGGGCTGAACCGATGACAATTGCCGGTTACCAGCAGTTCAAGGTTTTACGACCAGGCCTGTTTACCACCGTTCAGGATTGTGGCAGATACGGTTGGCAAAAGTACGGGGTACCGGTCTCCGGGGTTCTTGACCACTTTGCCGCCGGGGTGGCCAATCTGCTTCTCGGCAACAGCCACGAGGCCGCGCTCCTCGAATGCACCATCAGCGGCCCGACCCTGTTCGCCCTCGATGAAGCGATGGTGGCAGTTACCGGGGCAGCGGTACCGATCACCATTAACGATCAGCCCGCCCCCGGCTGGACGGCATTGCGGCTCCACCGCGGTGATATCCTCCAAATCGGCTCGGCCCGCACCGGCTGTCGGGCCTATCTGGCGGTGAGCGGCGGGATAGCAGTACCGCCGGTGATGGGCAGCCGCTCCTGCTATCCCGGTGCGGGAATCGGCGGCCACAACCACGGCCTGCCCCTCCGCGAGGGAGATCGCCTGGCCAGGGGGCCAGGGGCCTTTGTCCCACCGGGGCTGCAACTCGCCGAAGAGTTTCGTCCCGACTACCCGAGCGAGGTGGTTCTCCGGGCGATCCCCGGGCCGCAGGACGGCTATTTTGGCCAAGGCCTTGAGCACTTTTTCTCGGCAACCTTCCAGGTGAGTAACGATGCCAGCCGGATGGGCTACCGGCTGCAGGGAGAAGCAGTCAGGCAGAAAGCCGGCATGCCGGCGAGCATCATCTCCGAGCCAAGTTTTCCCGGTGGGGTGCAGATCCCCCCGGACGGACAGCCGATCATCATCCTCGTCGAACAGACGGTGGGGGGCTACTGCAAAATCGCCACGGTCATCACCAGCGACCTGCCCCGGCTGGCCCAGACTCTCCCCGGCCACCAGCTGCGTTTTGCCCGGGTCAACCTTGCGCAGGCCTGTTTGATCGCCACAGAGCAGGCGGAACTGATGACCACCATCGACCAGAGCCTGGCCGACCAGCGGCGGACAATCCTCCAACAAAAACCTTCCTTCGATGAGCGCCAATCCCGCTTCGCTGAACTCTATCCCGAATGCCTCCCTCCCACAATGTAGGAATTTTCTCCACCAGCTTGCAGATTTTACCGCAGTGCCTAGAATAGCAGGCAGAGGGCAAAACGCCTAAAGGGCCTGGAAAGACAAGCTTTCTGGCCAAAACTCTCCCGTAGTAGAAGAAAAAGCACGGTTACCTCTGGGGGATCCGATGCACTTATTCAAATACAGCCCGATATTGCAGCGACCGCGGTTATTCCAGACAGCGATGTTGTTCCTCACCCTCCTTCTCCCCACCGCCCTTCTCGCCACCGAGACGCTTGACCTGCACCAGGCTGAACGCCTCGCCGTAGCCCGCGATCTTCCCGGCCAGGCCAGCGAAAAGAGAGCGCTGAGCCTGCAGGAAGAGTCGCGCAGTGCCGCCCAGTTTGCCGACCCCGCATTCTCCCTGGGCTACGAGAATGACTTTAATATGAACCAACTGATGATCGGCCTTCGCCAGGAGATCCCCCGCCTGAAAAACCTCGATCTCAAAGAAGCGAAACTCCATCAGCTGGCCCAGGTTGAAAGGCACCGCGGCGAGGTCGCCCAGCGCACTGTTCTCCGTGATCTCCGCCTGGCCTGGGTGGAATTGTGGCTGCAGCTGCGCACCGCGGCAATTATCCGCCACCACCTTGCCCTGCTTGGCCAACTGACGTTCACTGCCGAAGAGCGCTATGCCGCCGGAGGCCTCTCCCAGCAGCAGGTGGTGATGCTTCAGCTAGAAAAACAGATGCAGAGCGACCGGCTCCTAGCCGCTCTCGAAAATGAGGAAACCGGCCGAGCCGAACTCGCCCGGCTTATCGGCGACGAACCGGCAGCTCTCCCTCTGCCGGAACAGCTGCCGCAACTGGCCGACATTGCCCCCCTGGCGGAGCTGAAACTCTTCTTGCCGACCCATCCGGCGGTTTTGGCGATCAGCGCTGGAATCAAAGCCGGCGATATCGACACGGAACTTGCCGATCAGTATTATTCCGGGACAACGGTTGACCTGCAGTATGGCCGCAATGATTCGGAGGAGGAGCGCTTTCAGGTGATGTTCAGCGTACCGATCCCGATCAATCCTCAGAACCGGCAAAACCGGCTGACCTCGGCCCGCCAGTACCAGACCGAGGCAACCCGGCTGCAGCGAGATGATCTGCTCCGCTCTCTTACGAGTGAGGTGGAGAGCACCTACCGTCGCCTGGTCCGCCAGGAAGAGCGGCTCAACTTCTACCGCCGGCAGATCCTCCCACAAAGCCAGCTGGTCAGCGAGGCAACCCTCAGCGGCTATCAGCAGGGAACCGATGATTTTTTCAACCTGATGCGGGCGGCAGTCTACGAGCAGGAAAATGAGCTCAAACGGGTGCGCCTTGAGGCGGATCACGCCAAAAGCCAGGCACGCCTGCTCTTCTATCAGAGGGAACGGTGATGCGCACAATCCTGCTGATCACCGGAGCATTTCTCCTCGGGGCTGCGGCAACCTGGTTGTTCCGCGATTACCGCGAGGTTGGCCACGCCGACCACCAGCAAAGCCTGGCCCCGGCGGCAGCAGAGCGGGAAATTCTCTATTACCGTCACCCCCACAGCCCGAGGATCACCTCGAACACCCCGATGAAGGACGAAATGGGCATGGATTACATCCCGATCTATGCCGACGAAGGTGATTCAGGCGGCGGCAGCGGGGTGCGCATCTCCCCTGAGGTTATCCAGAATCTTGGGGTGCGCACCGCTCTCGTTCGCAGGGGCACAGTGACCGCAGTGGTCGAAGCCTTCGCCCGGGCTGATTATGACGAAGAAGGTCTGGCCCATGTCCACGTCCGCGCCGAGGGCTGGGTGGAACGGCTGACGGTACGCTCCCTGGGCGAACGGGTAAATCGGGGCGATCTGCTCTTTGAGTGGTACTCGCCGGCGCTGGTCAATGCCCAGGAAGAGTTCCTCCGTACCCTGCGCAGCGGGCAAAGTGGGATTCGTCAGGCGGCGCGGGACCGCCTGCTGGCTCTTGATATTCCTGCCGAGATCATCAGCCACCTAGAAAGCCGGGGAGAGGCGTTACAACTTCTTCCGGTCTATGCCCCTGCCGCCGGGGTGGTCACCGAACTGGGCATTCGCGACGGGATGTATATTACCCCGTCGGTTGATCTGCTGACCCTTGCCGACCTCTCCTCGGTCTGGGTCTATGTCGATCTCTTTGAACATCAGGCGCCGTTGGTGACGATCGGTCAGCCCGCCACCCTGCAACTGGCCGGCCTGCCGGAAACCGAACTGCTCGGGGAGGTGACCTATCTCGCCCCGCAGCTTGACCCTCGGACCCGGACTGTTCAGGCCCGACTGCGTTTTGCCAACCCGACTGAACAGATCAAACCGAACATGTACGGCCGGGCCTTCCTCCATCAGCCCGCCGAGGAGAACCTGCTGCTCATCCCGCGGGAGGCGCTGATTCAGACCGGCGACAGCGAACGGGTGATTCTCGCAGACGATGCAGGGCGCTTTACCGTCGCAGCGGTGCAAAGTGGTGGGGAGTTCGGTGAAGAGGTGGCAATCATCACCGGCCTTGCCGAGGGTGACCGGGTCGTGGTATCCGGCCAGTTCCTCCTCGACTCGGAGAGCAGCCTGCGCGCTGCCGTGACCCGGATGACCCCCATCGAAGAGACCGGTGAAGTCGAGGCTTCGGCAGAGCCTCTGGCGGTCTGGACCGAGGGCATTTACCATGGACCGGGGCGAAAAGAGCAAACGATATCGCTCTCCCACCAGCCGATCCCTGAATTCGGCTGGCCGGCAATGAAGATGGACCTGCCCCTGGCGCCGGGAGTCGCCCTGCCGGAGCTCACTGGTGAGGCGCCAATCCGCTTTGAACTGGAGCGCCTCGACGAGATCACCTACCAAATTCTCACCGTTGAAGCCCTCCCCGGGGACGGGAAACAATGATCGCCGCCCTGATCCGCTGGTCAATCGCCAACCGGGTGCTGGTGGTGATCGCCGCCGTACTGACCACCGTCTGGGGCCTTTACGCCCTGCAACGGATCCCCCTTGACGCTATCCCCGATCTCTCCGACGTGCAAGTCATTATCAAAACCACCTATCCCGGCCAGGCCCCGCAGGTGGTTGAGCAGCAGGTCACCTACCCCCTCTCCACCGCCCTGCTGGCAGTCCCGAAAGCGGTTGCCGTGCGGGGTTACTCGATGTTTGGCGATTCGTTCATTTACATTATTTTCGAGGAAGGCACCGACCTCTACTGGGCCCGCTCACGGGTCCTCGAATACCTCAGCCAGGTTTCCGCCCAACTTCCCCCTGGAGCCACCCCCACCCTCGGCCCGGATGCCACCGGCGTCGGCTGGGTCTATCA
>JAZBOD010000599.1:0-7178 GCA_036350955.1 Desulforhopalus sp.
GAACCGGCACTGTTCATCCTGGTGGTCTGCCTGGTGCTGCTGCTGATCGGCTTCTTTCTCGAGTCGATCTCGATGTTGCTGATCATGGTGCCGGTACTCTACCCGGCCCTGATGGCGATGGGTATCGACCCGATCTGGTTCGGCATCCTCTTTGTGGTGATGATCGAAATCGCCCTGATCACCCCACCGGTCGGGATGAACCTGTTCATCATTCAGGCAGTCGCCCAGGTCGATCTCGGCGAGGTGCTCAAAGGGGTCTGGCCCTTCCTGTTGATCATGTTCGGCATCGTCATCGCCATCTCGGTTCTGCCGGAGATTGTCCTGTATATCCCGTTCAAATTGTGAGTCGCCGATGAAAACCACCTCCGCCGACCTCCGCTCGCTGCTTGCCGAAGGGCGGCTGCTGGTCATGCCCTGCTGCCATGATGCCCTGTCGGCACGACTGATCGAACGGGCCGGCTTCCCAGCCACTTTCATGAGCGGTTTTGCCGTCTCCGCCGCCCGGCTCGGCCTGCCGGATACCGGCCTGATCTCCTTTGGCGAAATGCTTGACCAGGCGCGGACCATCGTCCGCGCCGTCACCATCCCGGTGCTGGGCGACGGCGATACCGGCTACGGCAACGCCCTGAATATCAAGCGGACGGTCGGCGAATACGCCGCTGCCGGGCTGGCCTGCATCATGATCGAAGACCAGGTCTCGCCAAAACGCTGCGGCCATACCCAGGGCAAACAGGTGGTCGATTTCGACGAGGCCTGCCTGCGCATCCGCGCCGCAGTTGATGCCCGCAACGAGGGGGCCGACATCCTGATCATGGCCCGTACCGACGCCCGCGGCCCTGCCGGAATGGACGAGGCGATGCGCCGGATCAGGGCCTTCCACTCTCTTGGGGCCGATATCCTCTTTCTCGAGGCGCCGCAGAGCGTTGAGGAGATGCGGACATTTTGTGCCGGGGTCTCCGGCTATAAGATGGCCAACCAGATCGAACACGGCCTTACCCCGATGCTGCCGCCGGCAGAACTGCACCGCCTCGGCTTTGCCATTGCCGCCTACCCCCTCGCTCTGCTCCAGACAATTATCACCGCAGTCGAGGCTGCCCTTGCCGACCTTGCCGCCGGCCGACACCCGGCACTACTCAAGGACTTCGAACATGTCAAGGAGGTGATTGGCTTTTTCGACTACTATCAGGAAGAATCCCGTTACGCCAAATGAGCCAATAGAGGCCAAGGGGACGCGGCAACACCGGCCCTAACCTCCTTTAAAAAATTTTTCCCGGAAATGATGGCGGAAGCCTTACGGGTGATTATAGTATTGCATTAACTGATGTCGGGCTTGAGAAAGGCCCTTTTTTGCACTTTAGAAAAAATGTTTTATTACCTCGAGGGAGGATGAATACCATGAAGAGACTTTTTTCAGTTTTTGCAAGTGGGTTAGCTTTAGCCGCTTTGACAGTTCCGGCCCTGGCAATTACCCTAACCCCGGAACAGGCTAAGAATGCCCCGAATGATTTTGTCAAAGCTGTCAACGGCGACAAGATTGTTTACGACTCGACGATAACCGCCTACAGTTCGAAAACCTTCAACAAGATCCTGCAGGCCTTCGGTCTCGAACTGGCCCCGGAGATGGTTGGTGCAGTGCCAAACAGCTACGCCTCCCTCAGCAATGGCCAGGCAGCATTTAACAGCGTCCCCACCGCATACCCGCCCCATGGGTACCACGCGATATTTACCGCCTATGGCCTTGAACTGACCCCTGAAGAGGTTGCCGCAAAGCTAGGCTCCAACGATTACGCCAAAGTGGTCGGCGATAAAATCGTCTTCGGCAAAGCCCCAACCGCCTACGATGGGCCGACGCTCGCCCTGATCCTTTCCGCCTACACCCTGCCGGTACCTCCTGCTCCAGCTGTTGTTGAAGCCGCCCCGCCGGCGGCGGACCCCGAGCCGGTCAAATGGGTGTTGAACACCGGCTACATGTTTGATTTTGACAAGGCGGTGATTAAGGAACATTACTACGTTCTGCTCGACTATATCGTCGAGGCAATGGAAGCCAAACCCACCCTGAAATTTGAAATTCAGGGCCACACATGCAGCATTGGGTCCAAGGCGTACAACCAGCAGCTCTCCGAAAGGCGGGCCAAGGCCATCTATAACTACCTGGTGCAGAAGGGTATTGACTCGTCCCGCCTGACGACCATTGGTTTTGGTGAGGAACGCCCGGCCTTTTCCAATGACACGGAAGAAGAAAGAGCCAAGAACCGAAGGGTTGAACTGATTGAGTTTTAACTTCTGACTCATCCAGCCAATCCACCCAGTCAAAGAGTTGCCCAAGAGCCCTTCCCGGTTTTCCAGGAAGGGCTCTTAGTTGTTTATCGGCACCAGGGTCAATCTCCTCGACACTGTAGCCTTTTCCGGCGAGCATCTCAGCAGCCCGCAGATATTCCCCGCTCACCTAACCCGGCCGGTTGATCCGCAGCATGGGACAAAAAAATGTCAAAAAACAAGATCTGACCCAAGGGATTGGCTGAAGACTCCGGCCGGGGCGTTGATCCCTTCGGCCAGTTCGACTACCCGGCGGTGGTGGGTAAAGAGCAGCACCTGGGTGGTCGCCGCCAGTTCGGCGAGGAGCTCCAGGCAGACCCGGGTGCGGTGGTCGTCAAAACCGATGAGGATATCGTCGACCACGAAGGGCAGTGGCTCGCCCCGGCTGAGGTGCTGCTCCAGGGTCGCTAGCCTGAGCGCCAGGTAGAGCTGGTCCCGGGTACCATCGCTCATTGCACCGATCGCCACCTCCTCGGCATTGGCCCGCAACCCGAAGAGAATCGGCCGGCCGCCGTCGTCGAGTTCATCGCGCAGGCCAGCATAGGAGTCCAGGGTAAGCCGGGCGAAGAGCTCACCGGCCCTGGCCAGCACCGGTGCCTGGTTTTCCCGGCGATACTCCTCAATGCGCTGCTCGAGAATCAGCGCGGCGATCTGCAGGCGAAGATAGTGCTCGGCACCGGCGACCACCACGGCAAGTTTTTCTTCGGCCTCCTCGGCGGCGGTGGCGGCAGCGGCATTGCCGTCCCGGGCCTGGATGTCGTTCTGCAGGGTCTGCCGCCGGTCGCGCAGGCCATCGCGTTCAGCCTGCAGTTCGCTCAGCTCCTGATCGATCCTGGCCAGCTCGCCATCGATGGCATCGATTTCCGCCGCGGCGGTCTCCTCCTCGAGTTCGGCAATACTCAGGCCGTCGCCATTGCGGTTGAGCTCCTGCTCAAGCATGTCGAGTTTCTCGACCAGTTCCCGCTGACGACGCGAAGCGTCAGCTGCCGCAGGCAGATCGTCATCACCTGCCACCCCGGCCAGCTGGCGCAGGCCGGCGAGTTGGTCCCGGGCACGGCTGATGGTGATCTCCGCATCACTGCGCTCAACCTTGAGCTCTGCCAGTTGACGCTCAAGCTTGCTCCGCCCTGCCCTCGCCTCCCGGGCAACGGTAAGGTCGCGGTGGAGTTGGGCGACAATCGCCGTCGCCTGCCGTCCTTCCCAGGCAACGCCAAGGCTTTCGGCAAAAGCGAACACCTGCCGGGAAAATTTTTTATCGACCTGATCGATGCCAAATATCCGTTTGCGCAGGTCTTCGGAGCGGTCAAACCTGTCAAAAAAAGCCACCAGCTGTTCAAAGGACTCGGCAGCCTGCTCGGGGTGGACATCCGCCCCCAGCCCCAACCCGGCGATGGCCTGCCCCCACTCCTGCCGCCAGCGCTGCCGGTCGGTATCGGTCCCTTTCTGCTCTTCGCCCCACCTTTTCAAACCGATTTCCGCATCGGCCAGCTGATTGCTCAGCTGCTGCCGTCGCTCACGGGCCGCCTCCTCATCAGTTACCCGCTGCTCACAGAGGGAGAGCATCGCTTCAAGACTCATCTGCCCCGGCTCCGCTGTTGGATCAAAGGCGCAGATCTGCCGGGCAACACTCTCCTGCAGCCGGCGAACCTCACCGGCCAGGGCCTGTTGGTCACCGACCACCGTGTTGGCCGACTGGATGCGGGCCACCAGTTTTTCCACCCGGAGGATCCACTGTTTCATCTCCCGCGCTGTTCCTGGCACGATGTTCAGTGGTTCCCAGACCATTCGCCAGCTCCTCTCCTGCTCCTGCCGGGCGGCGGTAACCCTGGCACTCTCGGCGGCGATGGCCGCAAGGCGCGAGGCGTGGTTCGCCAACCTGGCCTCAAGATCGGCCCGTTTAACCACCTTGTCGGCGGCCTGGCGGAGACGGTCGGCCAGTTGGTCGGCCTGCTCGACCTTCTCTTCATAGAGCGTCGGCAGGTCTGCCCCGCCGGTAAAGGCGGCGATCTCCCCGGCGACATCGCGCTGCTCGATGTACTGATCTTTAACCAGCTGCCAGCCGGTGTCGCGGAGCCTGCGCGACTCCTCAAGCTCAACCGGCATCGGCACAGGCCCGCTCAGCAGCAGCGCCTGCAGCTCCTCCTCGGCCAGCTGGTGCTGCTCATTGACCTCCTCCTGCTTGCGCTGCAGATTGCGCAGCTGTTCGGCGAGTTCATCTTCGGTTTTTTCATAGCTGTCAAGAGTCTCGGGAACCGGCAGAGCCAGTTCGAGAAGGGCCGCGGTGGTCCCGGAAAATCGGCCCAGGCGGGCCAGCTCGGCACTGCAGGCGGCATGTTCGGCGGCAGCCCGTCGCCGGAGCTCAGCCAGGCGCTGTTCGAGGTCGCCGGCCTTCCGGGCGGCGGCAATGGTGGCCTTTAATCCACCAAGGTCGAGCTGAGCCCCAGGCTGGGCGGCCAGTTCCCGCTGCAGGACCCGCCGCTGATCGGCGATGTCGCGCAGGGCTGCCGTCACCTGAGCTTTTTTCTGTTCCAGCAGACTGTGTTGCCGGGTCAGCCCGGCAAGCCATTTTTTGTGGTTGAGCAGAGGGCGCAGCGCATCGGCATCACTCAGGCCGACATCGGGGCGAACTCCTTTGAGCAGCGTCTCCGCCTCATTGCGCAGCAGGCGCCGCTTGCCGTCCTGCTGCGGCCGATCCTCGATGGTCTTCTCCACCGCCCCGGATTCCCGGTAAAGGTCGAGAATCGCTTCCTCGTTGTCGAGAAGTTCCTGGCGAACAACAAGCGCATCCGCCTCCTGCTCCAGGACACCTATTTTGGCCACGGCTCGGTTCCGCACTGCCTCGGCCTGCTCCAGGCTCTCCCGGGCAGCACCATAGTGCTGGGCAAAACCGGCAGGCAGGCTGGGTACCTCGCCCAGGGCATCGATGCGCTGCCGCACCGCCCGGCGCTCGGCCAGCGCCCCACCGACCCGTTTGAGGCGATCAAGACGGCTCTTCTCCCGCCCCCTGGCAGCAAGGCTCTGCTCAACCTGGTCAATGGCCAGGAGGGTCTCGGCCAGCTCCTGCTGCAGGCGCTTCCATTCCGCCACCGGCAGGCTCGCCTCCTTGATCATCTTTTGCGCCGCCTTGAATTCGGCGATCGCCTGGTTGACCATCTTGGTCGGCGCCCGCGGTTTGAAAAGCTGGTCAGCACCATTTTGCAGCTCGCTCAACACCCGGCGCAGACCGGCGGTACCCACCGCCGCGCTGAACAGCGCCTGGCCGAGATCACCGGATTGGTCGAGGAGTTCCTGGCCGCCGGCAACCAGCCTGGGATGGTCTATCCCCCACAGGGTGCTGAACAGCTTTTCGTCGATCCCCCCGGGAAGAAAAGGCTGGAGAACCGCATCATCGAGGGGCTCTTCACTGCCGTAACGCAGCAGGGTCCCTTTGATCCCTTTCCGCCGGACGAAGTCAAGCGTCCGGCCGTCCGTCAGACGAAGCCTGCCACCGACCCGCAGCTGCTGGTGGGAGTGGCGAAAACTGTCCCTGGTACGGGCAGGGATGCCGAACAGCCAGGCGATCAGTGCCCGCAGCGAGGTGCTCTTGCCGGCTTCGTTGTTGCCATAAATCAGGTGCAGGCCGCAGTCACCGGCGGCCAGATCGAGGGTTTTCCCGGAGAACCGGCCGTAGGCGATCAGCTCAAGGCGGTCGATTCTCATTGCCCTCCCCCCACCGTCAACAGCCTGCCGACCAGCAGGTGAGTGGCCTCGGTAACCAGGCGATGTACGGTCTGCTGATCGTCAAGGTTGAGGCCCGAGTCAGGGCCCAATGCCTCGACCGGCAGTTTTTGCCGGAGATCGGCAAGGCGCTCCTGCAGGCGGGCTATTTCCCCAAGGTTTTCCGGTGTGGCAGCAATCTCCTGGAGCAGCCGGGCAAAAGGGCTCTCCTCGGCCAGAGCGGCAGGGACAGCGATTCGGCCCACCGTGCGGTTTTCGACCCGCTCCAGCCACAGCTCGTCGCCGGCAATTTCCGCAGCAAGTGCCTTGAGCTGCTGTTCAAGCCGTTCGGGATAGGCCGCCAGCTGATCGGCTAGTGGGGTCGCACCGTTCAAGGTCAGCCGCAGGGCAACCGGGCGGTCCTCCGCCGCTGCCCGCGCCCGGTCAATCACCTGGCGAAAACGCTCGAGCACCTCGTGCACCTCCTGCGCATCGCTGAGATCGACCACGCAATGCTGCCAGCGCAGGACGTCGAGAGAAACCGGCCGCACTCTCCTGACCACACCGTCATCGACGGTGACCAGCACGCACCCCTTGGCACCGGTCTCGCGGATATGCCGGCCCTGAATGCAGCCGGGGAAGACCACCCAGGGATCGCGGGAGACGACCTCCTGGCGGTGGACATGCCCCAGGGCCCAGTAGTGATAGCCCCTGGCGTAGAGATCATCAACCGAGCAGGGGGCGTACACCGCATGGCCCTCACGGCCATCGAGGCTGGTGTGAAGCAGACCGATGTTGAACAGGTTTTTTACCGCGCCGGCAAAACCGGCGGCCAGATTTTCCTCGACGTGGCGGCCAGAAAAGCTGCGGCCATGGATGGCCACCGCCAGCTCATCGAGGCGGACAGTCTCCGCTCTGGATGTCGAGAAGATGGTGACGTTGGCCGGACTCTCCAGCGCTCTGGTCATCCGGTTGGCGGCATCATGGTTGCCGGCGACGGCGAAAACCCGAATGCCATGCCGGCCCAGCCGGCCCATCTGCCGGCTGAAAAATATGCCGGTGCTGTAGTCCTTCCAGTCACCGTCATAGAGATCCCCGGCGAGGAGGACGAAGGCCACCTTCTCGTCAATGGCCAGATCGACCAGGTTGACAAAGGCCCGGCGGCA
>JAZBOD010000600.1:0-8544 GCA_036350955.1 Desulforhopalus sp.
CAGGTGAGAAAACCCGAACCCTACAAGGGAAAGGGAATTCGCTACGAAAACGAGCATATCGTCAGGAAGGTCGGTAAAGCAGGAGCTTCTAAAAAATAGGGGCGATGCCCATCGCCACCAATAAGAGAATGGTAGACTGAAATGGCTAGAACGAATCCCAAAACGATAGCACGGGCCAAGCGAGTACAACGCATCAGGAAGAAAGTATCCGGAACCAGTGAGCGCCCCCGTCTTTGCGTCTCGAAAAGTAACAAACATATCTACGCACAGATAGTCGACGACATGGCCGGGCGTACCCTGGTCGCCATGTCCACCATGGCCAAGGACTACTCGCCGGGTGAGGAGAAGGGCAAGGTCGGAGCGGCCAAGAAAGTTGGTGAGCTGTTGGCCGCCAAGGCCAAGGCAGCCGGGATCGGCAAGGTGGTTTTCGACCGCGGCGGCTCGGTTTATCATGGCCGGGTAAAGTCCCTTTCCGAGGGAGCTCGGGAGGGTGGTCTTGAATTTTAATCATCCAATATTAACGGGGGTGTCCCTTGTCTGATTTTAAGCGTGCGAAAACCGTGGCCACCGACGAACTGATCGAAAAGATCGTCTTCATCAATCGGGTAGCCAAAGTTGTGAAAGGTGGCCGTCGATTCAGCTTTAGTGCGATTGTCGTGGTCGGTGATGGAAAAGGCAAGGTCGGGTATGGACTCGGCAAGGCGAATCAGGTGCCTGATGCGATCCGCAAGGGTGTCGAGAAAGCGCGAAAAAGCATGTTTGCCGTGGCGCTTACCGAAAACTCCATCCCGCACCAGGTGGTCGGCAAATTCGGGGCCGGGCAGGTCCTGCTCAAACCGGCCTCCGCCGGTACCGGGCTGATCGCCGGTGGACCGGTGCGAGCCGTCCTTGAAGCCGCCGGGGTTTCCAATATCTTGACCAAATGCCTTGGTTCTCACAATCCGCATAACATGGTCAAGGCGACCCTTGATGGCTTGCAGTCATTGCGCTCGGCCCAGAAAATTGCCGATCTGCGCGGCAAGAGCCTGGAAGAGATAACGGCATAATCACAATCCCGGCAGTTGTCGCCGTACAGGCGACCTACCTGGATTGTTCCACCTGAAAGAGAAGGTAGTCAAATGGCTGAGACAGTTACTTTCACGCTTGTTAAAAGTGGTATAGGCAGCACCAAAAAAGTCAATGCGACCTTGACCGGCCTGGGCCTGACCAAAATGAATAAGACCGTGACGAGAAAGGATACCCCGGAAATACGCGGTATGCTGCGAAAGGTTTCCCATCTCGTCCGCATAGAGGAGATATAGCATGTTGACCTTGGCGAATTTAGCACCCCAGGCCGGCTCCACCAAACAGCGGAAACGGGTTGGCCGGGGTCCGGGAAGCGGCCACGGTAAGACTGCCGGCCGTGGGCACAAAGGTTTCAAGGCGCGTTCCGGTTCTGGAGTCAAACCCGGTTTCGAGGGCGGGCAGATGCCGCTGCAGCGCCGACTGCCAAAACGCGGTTTTACCAATCTTTTCAAAAAAGAGTTTGCCCTGGTATCCCTCAGCCAGCTTGAAAGCCTGGCCGAAAAATCCGAGTTGATCACCGTTGAGGTCCTGGTGGCTGCTGGGATGGTCAAAAAGGGGATAATGGTTAAGGTTCTCGCCAACGGTGAAGTGACCAAACCGGTCAATGTCCAGGTGGATCGAATCAGTGCTGCTGCAAAAAGTAAAATCGAGGCCGCCGGCGGTAAAGTGGTGGTGAATCAAGAGAGCCGGCAGGGCTGATCCGCTCACCTTGTGGCCTGAATGCAGTGGTTGTAAGGAAGTAAACTTTTTGCGAGCGCATAGGTACTGATAATGAGTGGATTGCAGAGTGCTGCAAATATACCCGAGCTGAGAAGGCGTGTGTTGTTCACCCTGATCATGCTTGCCGTGTACCGGATGGGGGTGCAGATTCCTACCCCAGGGATAAATGGTGAGGCGTTATCGGCTTTTTTTACCATGAATGCCGGCGATCTCTTTGCCATGTTTAACCTGTTCTCCGGTGGGGCGCTGGAGAATTTTTCGATCTTTGCCCTGGGGATCATGCCCTACATCAGCGCCTCAATTATCATGCAGCTGCTGGTGGTGGTCATCCCCCAGCTCGAGAGTTTGAAAAAGGAGGGACCTGCCGGTCAGCGGAAGATCACCCAGTACACCAGATACTTCACTATCGTGTTGAGTGTCATCCAGGGTACCTTTATCGCTGTCGGGCTTGAGGCAATGACTGGACCTGGCGGGGAGCCGATTGTCCTCGACCCGGGACTACAGTTCAAACTGATCACCATGCTCACCCTCACTTCGGGTACCGCATTTTTGATGTGGCTCGGAGAGCAGATGACCGAGCGGGGGATCGGCAACGGTATCTCGCTGATTATCTTTGCCGGTATCGTCGCCCGGGGTCCGGCCGCGGTGGTCAACTCTATTCAACTGGTCAAGGCCGGCGAGATCGCCATGTTCTTTGTGCCCTTCCTGATCCTCTTCATGCTCGGGGTGGTGGCGGTTATCGTCTTTTTTGAAACCTCCCAGAGAAGAATTCCGATTCAGTATGCAAAACGGGTGATCGGCCGGAGAGTCTACGGCGGACAAAGTTCTCATCTGCCGCTGAAGATCAATATCGCCGGAGTTATTCCGCCGATTTTTGCCTCATCAATCATGATGTTTCCCGCGACTATCGGCAGCTTTATACAGGTTGACTGGGTACAGCGGGCCTCGGCAGCAATGTCGCCGGGGACGATATACTACTACTTCGTCTATGTGGTGATGATTGTCTTCTTCTGTTTTTTCTATACCGCGGTGACTTTTAAACCAGATGATGTCGCCGAGAACCTGAAGAAGAACGGTGGGTTTGTCCCGGGAATCCGACCGGGGAAGAAAACCGCCGAGTTTATTGACAAGGTCCTGACCCGACTGACGGTGGTCGGCGCCATCTATCTCAGTGTGGTCTGTGTCTTGCCGACTGTTCTTATTGCCCAGTTCAATATCCCTTTCTACTTCGGGGGAACTGCCTTGCTGATCATTGTCGGGGTGGGGATCAACACCATTGAACAGATAGAATCCCACCTCCACATGCGAAACTATGAAGGGTTCATGAAGCAGGGCAGGATCAAGGGCAGCAGGTAGGCTATGGCTGCAGGGAATTCAGGGCCGGGAGGGCGGAACATCGTCCTCAAAAGTGCCGCTGACATAGCGATCATGGGCGAGGCGAATCAAATAGTCGCCGATACCCTGAGCATGCTCGAGGAGGTGGTTGATGTTGGGGTAACCACCTGGGAACTTGATCGCCTGGCCGAGGAGATGTGCTCCCGCCGGGGGGCAAAACCGGCATTCAAAGGATACCGTGGCTTTCCCGGAAGTCTTTGTGTTTCGGTCAATGAGGAAGTGGTACACGGCATCCCCTCGAAAAAGAAAAAGTTGAAGCGGGGTGATATCATTTCCGTCGACTTCGGGGTTCTTTACCGGGGTTTTTATGGGGATTCTGCAGTAACCCTGCCGGTAGGAACCGTTGATCCTGAGGTGGAGAGGCTGCTCTCTGTCACCCGGGAATCATTGGCCAGAGGCATTGATCAGGTGGTGGTCGGCAATCGAATCGCCGATATTTCCCGGGCCGTACAGGAGTATGTCGAGGCGAATGGTTTTACCGTGGTCAGGCAGTTTGTCGGTCACGGCATCGGCACCGCGCTCCACGAAGCACCGGAGATACCAAATTTCCATCAGGGCGAGCCGACCCCGCGACTCCTGGCCGGTATGGTTCTGGCAATTGAACCGATGGTCAATATGGGGTCGCACAGGGTGAAGGTTTTGCGCGACGGCTGGACGGTAATCACCGAAGACCGTCAACCGTCAGCACATTTTGAGCATTCGGTGGCGGTCACCGACCAGGGCCCACTGGTACTGAGTTCACGAGAGCGGTAGGTTGCCGGAAAAAACCTCTTCTCTTTTTGGCAGCCTTATAGTATACTGCCCCGTTTTTAGCTGAACTGAATTTTTCAGGATATCCTATGGCAAAAGAAGAAGCAATTGAAGTCGAAGGCACCATAATTGAGCCTTTGCCCAATGCTATGTTCCGTGTCGAACTTGACAACGGACACAAGGTGCTGGCCCATATCTCCGGAAAAATGCGCATGCACTTTATCAAGATTTTGCCGGGTGATCGGGTAACCATTGAACTCTCCCCCTACGATCTGAGCAGGGGCAGGGTGACATTTCGGGCAAAAAATGCCAAAAAGAAACGATAGAGAGCTCGCAGACCATGAAAGTACGCGCATCAGTAAAAAAAATATGCAGTGATTGTAAGGTGTTTAAGCGCAATGGAGTTGTGCGCGTTTCCTGTAAGACCAAAAAACATAAACAGAGGCAGGGATAATCAGGTCCTTCACCACTTTCCTCCCTTCATTTTCTAAGGAGATAGACCTTGGCACGTATAGCAGGAATAGACCTTCCCAAGAATAAGCATATGGATCGGGCTTTAACCTATATCCACGGTATAGGTTTGACCTCCGCACGCAAGATTCTCGATAAGGTGGATCTTCCGTACACCATGAACAGTGACGATCTGGATGGTGACGACGTCAACCGGATCAGGAAGGTCCTTGAGGACGAGTATGTCGTTGAAGGTGATCGTCGGCGCGAGGTGTCCATGGATATCAAGCGGTTGACCGATCTGGGCTGTTACCGAGGTCGCCGTCACCGGATGGGCTTGCCGTGCCGCGGTCAAAAAACCAAGACGAACGCACGGACCCGTAAAGGACCGAGACGTGGTGCGGCGCGTCGGAAATAATCGAACTCTATACAGGTGTAAATTATGGCTGTGGTAAAAAAGAAAAAGGTGAAAAAGAACATCCCGGAAGGGATCGTTTATATTTACTCCACCTTCAATAATACGATCGTCACCATATCCGACCGGCAGGGCAATGTGGTTTCCTGGTGCAGTGCCGGAGTACTTGGTTTTAAGGGATCGCGTAAAAGTACTCCCTTTGCCGCCCAGAACGCCCTGACCGATGCTGCCAAGAAGGCGACCGATTTCGGTATGCGCAAGGTTGAGGTGAAGGTGAAGGGGCCTGGTCCTGGCAGGGAGGCCGCTCTGCGCGCCCTGATCAATACCGGCCTAGAGGTTTCACGGATATCGGATGTCACCCCGGTCCCCCATAACGGTTGCAAACCTCCTAAGCGCCGTCGGGTGTAACCGCCTGGCTTAAGAGAGACGATTTTTCGTAAATACAGATAAGGGAGGCCTACGTTGGCTAGAAATATTGGAGCTGCATGCCGTCGGTGCAGAAGAGAAAATCTGAAGTTATTTCTCAAAGGTGATCGTTGCTATTCCGATAAGTGCTCTTTTGAGAGGAGGGCCTTTGGTCCCGGGCAGCATGGTCAGGCCCGGTTCAAAAAGCAATCGGACTACGCCGTGCAGTTGCGTGAGAAGCAGAAAGTAAAAAACATGTACGGTATGCTCGAAGGGCAATTTCGGCTCAATTTTGAACGGGCTGAAAGCCAGCGCGGGGTTACCGGCGAAAATCTGCTGATCATGCTCGAGCGCCGTCTCGACAATGTGGTGTTCCGTGCAGGGTTTGCCTCTTCCAGGAATCAGGCCAGGCAGCTTGTTCGCCATAACCATATCCGGGTCAATGGCCGGAAGGTGAATATCCCCTCGTTTCTCGTCTCCCCTGGGGATGAGATCACCCTGAAAGAGAAGAGTCGTGCCAACGGGACGATCAATGAGAACCTTGAGGCCGTGGTGCGGCGCGGGGTTCCGAGCTGGTGTGAGTTGAACAAGGATGCCTACAAGGCGACCATGAAGGCCCTGCCGAATCGTGAAGAGTTGACCATGCCGATTCAGGAGCAGCTGATCGTCGAATTGTACTCCAAGTAGCAACACCCGCCGGTATCCGGTTGGGGGGGCTTCGCCGCCAGTTGCCGGTGCCGCCGGGGTCGATCAGGCCTTGCCTGAGACCGACCGGCGGCAAACCTTTTTAAAAGAGAAGCAACCGCAAGAGAAGGAAATCTATGACTCAAGCTGTCGACGATAAAATACCGTTTCACCGAAATTGGCATGAGCTGATTAAGCCTGAAAAACTTGAGGTAGAACGCGAGTCGCACTCTGATACCTATGGCAAGTTCGTCTGCCAGCCCCTGGAAAGAGGCTTTGCTACGACAATAGGGAATTCATTACGGCGGATCCTCCTCTCGTCTATTCAGGGCGCTGCCATCACCACGGTCAAGATCGAAGGGGCTCTGCACGAGTTTACTTCGATGAAGGACGTGCTGGAGGATGTCAGTGAAATCATCCTCAATCTCAAGATGATCCGCTTGAAACTGCACACCTCCGAATCCCAGAAGATCACCATTGATAAAAAGGGCCCGGGGATAGTGACGGCAGGGGATATCAACACTGCCCTCAGTGTCGAGGTGATGAATAAGGAGCAGGTAATCTGTACCCTGACTGGGCCGATCAATTTCCATGCGGAAATGACTGTCGACTGGGGCAAAGGCTATCAGCCTGCAGAAAAAATGGACAAGGAGAACCTGAGCATCGGCCAGATTCCGGTCGACGCCATTTTCACCCCGATCAAAAGGATCAAGTACGTTACTGCCCAGGCTCGGGTCGGGCAGCAGACCGACTACGACAAGCTTACTCTGGAAATTGAGACCGATGGCAGTTTAAAACCGGAGAACGCCCTGGCCTTCGCCGCCAAAATTCTCAAAGAACAGATGACCATTTTCATCAACTTCGACGAGGAAGAGGCGGAACCGGAGAGGGTTGACGATAGCGGTGTCGGCGCCGAGGTGGACAATCCTTATCTGGATAAACCGGTGGAAGATCTCGAACTCTCGGTTCGCTCGGCCAACTGCCTGAAGAATGCCGATATCAATTATATTGGCGACCTGGCGCAAAAGACCGATCAGGAGATGCTCAAAACCAAAAATTTCGGGCGGAAATCGCTTAATGAAATCAAGGCACTCCTGGCAGAGATGGATTTGACCCTGGGGATGCGCTTTGAGAACTGGATACCACCGAATCAACGCACTGACCGCGACGAATAGCAGGGGTGATCAGCGCCGCTGACGAGGGATTTTTACCAAGGCAGCCGATACGGTTGCAGGGCAGTAACCTGAGGATAGACAAATGAGACATAAGATAGCCGGGAGAAGATTAGGGCGGACAAGTTCCCACAGGTTGGCAATGTTCAGGAACATGGCAACCTCGCTGTTTGAGCACGAGCGGATTGTCACCACCGTGGAAAAAGCCAAAGAGCTGCGGCCGATCACCGAAAAGCTGATCACCCTGGCAAAACGAGGCGATCTGCATGCCAGAAGGCAGGCGCTCTCTTTTATCCGCAGCAAGGCCGTGGTCGACAAGCTGTTCACCGAAATCAAGGATAAGTTCAGCGAGCGAAAGGGTGGATACACCCGGATTCTTCGCACCGGTGTACGCAAAGGTGATGCCGCGGAGATGGCGATCATTGAGCTGATCGGCTACGAAGAGGTCATCGAGGCACCGTCCACCGCTGACAATTGAGTTGGCCTAGCCCAGAGAAGGTAAAAAGCTGACTGGAACTCTGGTTCCAGTCAGCTTTTTTTTCTCCTGTTTTGCTGCAGGGAGTGGTGTCGCTTTGGCAAAAGATTCCGCAAAGAGCTTCCCACCGGGGATGGAACCGATCGGGGAGGGGCATTTTGCCTTTGACTGCCATCCCGGTGTCGAGTGTTTCACCGTATGCTGCCGCCAGGTGGACCTGACCCTTTACCCCTACGATATCATCCGCCTCAAACACGCTCTCGGCCTTGATTCTGAGGTTTTTCTGCGCCGCCATGTCCGGCTGGTTCGCGGGGATAACCCGTTCTTTCCCGAAGTAAAACTCGTTCTAACCGAGGATGACCCGCCGGTCTGCCCCTTTCTCGGAGAAGCTGGCTGCCAGGTCTATGACTCTCGGCCAACCGCCTGTCGAAGCTATCCCCTGGAGCGAGCGGTCGGCAGAAAGGATGCCTCTACTCGACCGGAAGAGCACTACTTCATTGTCCGCCACCCTTACTGCCTTGGCCACGCCGAAGCAAAACTTTGCACCGTTGTCGGCTGGCTGCGCAGCCAACGCTTGCTTGCAGACAATGCGGTCAATGACCTCTGGGTGGAGATGGATACCCTCTTTGCCGGTAATCCCTGGAAGGGTGAGGGCGCAGCGGGCGAAAAACAGCAGCTGGCCTTTATGGTCTGTTACAATATTGATGGCTTTAGGCGCTTTGCTGACCAGCAACAGCTGGTTCAACAGTTTGCCCTCGGTAAAGAGGAGCGGCGCAGGATTGCCCGGGATGACGTTGAACTGCTGAAGTTTGGCTGGCAATGGCTCAAGCGTATCCTCACCGGGAGATCGGCACTGCGCAAAAAATAGCCATGTTGCCCCCTATGCCGCTGGCATGGCTTGCATAAATCAAGCCGCTATGTTATGTAGCGTTGTTACACTTTTTACAAGAGATGCAGGGTGTCTGCATCAAAACACACATCTTCGCCTTACCTGGTGTCAGCGTGGCCTCTCA
>JAZBOD010000601.1:0-2497 GCA_036350955.1 Desulforhopalus sp.
GAAGCAAAAAACCGGGTGCTGGCGGTCGATCCGCAAATTCTTACCAATGTGGTTTTATCCCACGCCCATATCGACCATTCCGGCAGACTGCCGATGCTCCCGGTAAACGGTTTTCGCGGGCAGATTTTCTGTTCGCGGCCCACCGCCCGGGCCTGTGAATATCTTCTTGAAGATTCGGCAAAGATCCAGGAAGGCGATGCCTCCTACCTCAATTACA
The DNA here is from genome assembly GCA_036350955.1 of Desulforhopalus sp. Classification (GTDB taxonomy): domain Bacteria; phylum Desulfobacterota; class Desulfobulbia; order Desulfobulbales; family Desulfocapsaceae; genus Desulforhopalus_A. The sequence goes on from JAZBOD010000601.1 coordinate 218, forward strand.
AGACCGCGAAAAAATTTCTCGCCAAGGTTAAGGGCGGCGGCGGAAAACACCGCTTGAACAAGAGTGACCTGCGGGAGATCCACAGCCTCCTTAAGTCAGGTAACCACGGTCTCAAAACTGAGGCGATCGAAAAACTGTTGCGCCAATATCATCTGGAAGTCGTTCGTCCGCTCTACTCCCCGGCCGATGTCGAGGCGGTCCTTGATCATTTTCAGGGGATCCCCTACGGCGAAACGGTGACTATCGGCCATGATCTGACCTGTACCTTTTATGTCGCCGGACATATCCTCGGTTCGGCAATGTCTGTCCTGCAATACCAGGAGGTGGACCGGAAGAAAACCGTCCTCTATTCAGGGGATGTCGGCAGGTTCGACAAACCGATCATCAAGGATCCCACCCTCGATTTCGCCCCGGAACACCGGGAAATCGATCTGCTGATCATGGAGAGCACCTACGGCAACCGACTGCATGATCCGGTAGTCGCCATGAAGCCGTTGCTCAAAAAGGTGTTGCTTGAGACCTTTGGCCGGGGCGGCTCGCTGATCATTCCCGCCTTTGCCTATGGCCGAACCCAGGAAGTGATCTATTATCTCCATCAGCTCTACCTTTCCGGCGAAGTGCCGGCCATGCCGATCTGGGTGGACAGTCCACTGGCGACCAAGATCACTGCGGTTTTTGGCGAGCACCCGGAAACCTACGACCAGGAGACCCACGCCGACTTTTTAACCCAGGGGATCAACCCCTTCCATTTCGAGCAGCTTCGGTTCGTGCAGAGTGTTGAAGAGTCAATGGCCCTCAACCGGGAAAAAGCGCCCCACGTGGTCATTGCCGGTTCGGGGATGTGTGAGGGTGGGCGGATTCTCCATCACCTCCGCCACAAAATTCATGACCAGCGCAACACCCTGCTCATCGTCGGTTTCATGGCCCAGCACACCTTTGGCCGCCTCCTTCAGGAAAAAGGCGAAGAGTACGCCGCTGCCGGCCGTCAGGGCCCGGCCCCTCTGGTCCGCTTCTACAACAAGGATTACCCGCTGCGGGCCGAAGTTGTCACCCTTGGTGGATTCAGTGCCCATGGCGATCGGGATGACATGACCAGAATCATCAAGGATTCGAATCTGAAAATTGGCAAAATCGCCCTGGTTCACGGTGAAGTTGAGCAAAGTGAAGGTTTTGCCAATCATCTCAGGGGGCTGGGTTTTGACGTCACGGTTCCCCGACACGGAGAGAGCTGCCTCCTCTGATCATCGCCCTTGGATTGCGGGCGTCACCCTGCTTAACGGCTGTTCCAGCAAATCTCTTCGGGGGAGGAAGTCGTGGCCGGAGATGTCACTTTTTCGTTGAATATGGCAAAAATAGGGCTATAAACAAAAAAACGGCGACAGGGTATGGGGCCCACGCCGCTTCCCTGTCCCTGGGCCTTTCGGCCCGCAATGGGCAAAGATACTTGAGAGGGGGTTTAGGCATGGCACAGAGGGTTACTCTGGATGACGGGGAATGCATAGGTTGTCAGAGCTGTATTGAGCTCTGCCCCGATGTTTTCGGTTTTGACGATGAGACGGAAAAGGCTTATGTCTACGAGCAGTACACCGGTGACGAAGAGTGTATTGAGGATGCGGCGGCGGCCTGCCCGGTAGACTGCATCGAAATCGACGAAGATTGATCCCATCTCGGGGTATGCCGCGCTGAACCCGCGTGCAGATAATTTACAAGGATCGCTGATGAAAAAAATCGTCCTGCTGGCATATAATGGCGAGTTGAGCTGTTTTGCCCATGTCATGCTTTATGCCCTTGACCTCAAAGCCAAAGGACACCAGGTTGAGGTGGTCCTCGAAGGGGCCGCGACGGCGCTGATTCCTGGTCTGGCCGTCGCCGATTCCCCCTTTGCCGAACTGTACCGCAGCCTGCGGGAAAAGGGGCTGATTGCCTGCATCTGTCGCGCCTGTTCTCAAAAGATGGGCACCCTGGCCGAGGCGGAGCGGCAAGGTCTGAACATCGTCGGAGACATGCAGGGGCATCCCTCCATAGAGGCGTACATCCGCGGAGAGTACATCCTGCTCTCCTTCTAAGGCGGGCCTGGTGCTCTGCACGGCACGCATTCTCCGTTGGCAAGCAAAAATACTTGTCTGTTGATTGCCGATGAGCGGTCAGGAAATAAAGAGGGAGCAGCCGAATCATCCACTCGAACTGCTCGCCCCTGCCGCCGACCTCGCCTGTGGCCTGGCGGCCCTCGATCATGGTGCCGATGCGGTCTATATCGGTGGTCCGCACTTTGGCGCCCGC
>JAZBOD010000602.1:0-2596 GCA_036350955.1 Desulforhopalus sp.
CAACTCACCGTCTCTCTGCCCAATCTCCACGGCCGGGTGCACATCCTGCAGGTCCACACCCGCCAGGTGACGGTTGCCACAGGCCTCAATCTGACGGTGATCGCCCAGGGTATTCCCGGTTTCAGCGGGGCCGACATCGCCAATCTGGTCAACGAAGCGGCGCTGATCGCTGCCCGGAAAAAGAAAAAATCGGTGGAAATGGCCGACTTTGAAGAGGCCAAGGATAAGATCGTCATGGGCCTGGAGCGTAAGAATGCAGCGATCAACGAACAGGAGCGGCGGGTCATTGCCTACCATGAAGCGGGCCACGCCGCCGTTGCCAGGCTGCTGCCAGGAACCGATCAACTCCATAAGATCACCATCATTCCCCGGGGACTGGCTCTCGGCCTGACCCAGCAGGTTGCCATCGAAGAGCGCTATACCTACTCCCTGGAATACCTGCAGAACCGGATCAAGGTTCTCCTCGGGGGAAGGATCGCCGAAAAAATCGTCTTCAACCACCTCTCCACCGGTTCGGCCAACGATATCGCCGCCGCCACCGATATCGCCTACCGGCTGGTGGCGGAGTGGGGAATGAGCAATGTCCTCGGCTCCACGGTTTATCGCCGCCGACGCCACCAATTCCTCGGTGATATCGAAACCCGTGACCATTTCAGCGAGGCAACCGCCCGGGAGATCGATCTTGAAGCCCGCCGGATCATCAACGAGTGCTACGACGAAACCGAACAGCTGCTCCGTCGCCATAACCGGCTGATCCACGAACTGGCCGAGGTCCTGCTGATTAACGAAACGGTCGACGCCGAAGAGATCGACATCGTCATGGCCTGTTATACCGCGAACGGCGCCAAGCGGGAGAACCATTCCCCCGACCGGCGGACTGCGAGAAAGGTCCTCAGCCCGCCGGAAACCCAAGAGGAGATCAGCAGATGAAACACCCTGGCCGATACCTTTGCTCTCCATGCCTCTTCCTGACGCTCATGGTTTTCCTTTTTGCTGCCGGCGGTGGTGTGGCCGCTGAGCCGCCGGATCTGGTGGAATTTGCCGCCAGACAAAAACTCTACCAGCCGGTCCTCTTTGACCACGCCACGCACCTGGAAATGTTTAGCTGCAATGTCTGTCACCACCACAGTACCGGTGATGGTCCGGCCCAAGCCTCCTGTGCCCGCTGTCACGAGAACTCTCCTGGCGCGGCTGATGTTGCCTGTTCTTCCTGCCACCTTTCTGAGTGGACAGCACCTCTTCAAGCACAAAGCGGTGAAGTGGTCCGCTACCATATCGATATTCCTCTACGGAAAGGGGCCCTGCATCTGCAGTGTGTCGGCTGCCACCAGGCGGAGAGCGGGCCCACCGGCTGCCAGGAGTGCCACCCGTTTACCGCCGAGGGCCGGGCCTTTTTCCACCAGGTCGATGAATAGCACTCTTGCCAATGCCCCAGGGGCAAACCCTGCCGGGCAAGAAATTCTACCAGGGAGTACACCATGATTGCCAAAACCAGCCGCAGGAAAATTCTCCAGGGCGGCATCATCGGTGCAGTTGCCGCCCTGCTGGTCCCCAAAAAGGGGACGGCCCATCAGATCAAAGCCTATCCGGACAGCATGGGGGTGCTGGTGGACATGACCCGTTGCGTTGGCTGCCGCAGTTGCGAAGCGGCCTGTAACGCCGAGCAGCAACTGCCGGCCCCGGATCGGCCGTTCACCGACCAGACAGTCTTTGCCGAGAGGGAACATGGCCAGAAAAGGCGCACCGACGAAACCCGCTATACGGTGGTCAACCGCTACGATCCGCCAGGGATAGACCACCCGCTGTTTCGCAAGGTGCAGTGCAACCACTGCCAGGAGCCAGCCTGCCTCACCTCCTGTTTTGTCAACGCCTATACCAAAACCCCGGAGGGGGCGGTGGTCTACAACGCCGATGTCTGCGTCGGCTGCCGAACCTGCATGGTCGCCTGCCCCTTTTATATTCCGGCGTTTCGCTATTCAAGCGCCTTTTCGCCGCGGATCATGAAATGTGTCTTCTGCTATGACACCAGGCTGAGTCACGGCCGGCCACCGGCCTGCGTCGAAGCCTGCCCACAGGAGGCCCTCACCTTTGGCAGGCGTGATGAACTGATCAAGATTGCCCGGCGGCGGATCGAAAACGGCGGTGACCGTTATGTCGACCATATCTACGGCGAATACGAAGCGGGCGGAACCTCCTGGCTCTATCTCTCCAGCGTCCCTTTTGCGGAGGTCGGGTTCAATACCGACGTCCCCCATGAACCGATCCTCGACTCGGTCAAGAATTTCCTCGGCATTGTGCCGATGGTCCTCACCATCTGGCCGGCACTGTTTGCCGGTTTCCATCTGCTGGCGACCCGCCGGGACCACCCGGTGGAACAGGCTGATACCTCAGCAGGAAAGGAGCAAAAATGAAAGCCTTAATCAATCAGGAGAGCTCCCTGCCGATTACCAGCACGCTCCGCGGCGACGGGAATAACTGGACCGTCAAGCAACGTCTGCTGCTTGGTCTCTCCGGCAGCCAGTACCTCCAGCAGCTTCGCCGGAATCCAGTTAACTGGCTGCTACTGGCCCTCCTGGCGGTCGGCCTGCCCCTCCTG
>JAZBOD010000603.1:0-3134 GCA_036350955.1 Desulforhopalus sp.
TCATCACCGAATCAGCCCACGTCATCGTCGAATCAGTGACCTTGGAAGGGATTCGCACCGCTCAGCACCGATTTTCTCAAGGTGGGCTGCAAACAGCCCTTGCCCGACACCACGGCGACAAGACCGAGAGGACTTTTTTCGCATGGACAACCACCTGGCTGAGCGAGGAGTTTCGCCAATGGAGCCTGCTTGGCCTGCTTCCGCTGATCCATTGCCCTCTGCTGGCCATCCAGGGGCGGGAGGACCAATATGGTACCAGCCGCCAGGCGGAAATTATCGCCGAGTCTGCCCCGCAGGCCCAGACTGCTCTACTCGACGCCTGTGGCCATACTCCCCATCGAGAACAGGAGGAGAGAGTGCTTCCGTTGATGGCGGAATTCATCGGCCGGGAGGTTTTTTCCGGGTGAATGGCAACACTTTACTTTTTGCCGTCACAGGGAAAAAGCGGGCAGAGCACCTGCGCTGATTGAGCAAAGGGGGATGAGAAACGTCCCGGTCAAGCCGGGAGATTGGGTCTGACGATCAATTTTTTCACCCCCCAAACGGCCAGCATAGCCAGAGGAACAACAATAAATACTGTTACAGGGAAGCACCACAGACAGAAGACGAATTCAGATAAGGCGTAGGGCATGGTCATTTCTCCTTATAGCTTGAAGAAATCTCCGGCGAAAGCCCTGGAGTAAAGGCATTTTCCGCCCTTGTATTCGACCATACCCGGGCCAGCTGACAAAAAACTTACAGAAAAGGGAAAACCACCAAAAAAATTCCCTATCGTTTTATTCGCCAACCACAACAGAGCGGATCGCCTCGAAAATCTGCATCGGCTCCTGGCCGTTGTCGCCCGCGAGTTCATGGATGGTTTTTCCCTTGTCTATCGTCAAACCTTTCGCCTGCAAACCGGCGACGACTCCCACACAGTCAAGCTGGAATTCGTTGCAGACTTGTTCGAGATTCATTCTGCCGAAACCGGGCATCGGCGCATCGGGAAATGTGGATGCCTCCGCCGCGCTTTTCTCCTTTGCCGGCAAAATTATGGTATAGACCTGCCGTGGTGTCAGGCCGTTGTTCTGGGCGATGGCCAATACTGTCTGGCCCCCCTCTGCCCCCTTGATCCCGCTCTGAGCAAGAAGTTCCAGGGCTTTTTCAAGATCAATCCCCTCCTTTTGACAGAGCATTTTCAGGGAACTTAGCTCAGCATGGCCATAGGGTGGCTCCCCGTGTTTTTCTGCCCCGGTCTTCTTAAAGTGCTCACCCAGGTCAAGAACCAGGCTGACCGGTGGCACCTGGAAATAGGTCATGACCGTGACCAGGACGGTGAGCAGGAGAGCAAGGTTAAACGGCAGGGTAAAAACCTTAATCTCCTTGATTTTGTTTTTCATATAGCTTTTCACCGCCGGCCAATTGTAGTAAAGGTGAAGCAGACTGGCGATGATGAAGAGAAAACCGATGGTCAGATGCTGGTCCCCCCATTCCGTCTTGGTCAGGCCGAGAAAGCGCCAGTCAGCCCAATAGGCGACCCGCCCTTCCGGCACAACATAGAGCACGATCGAGTTAAGGAGCAGCAAAGCCAGAGAAACCAGCATGGTCATCGAAGTAATTTTGCGCATAGCAGCACTATCCACCCAAAGGGCAATTTGAGGTTGGAAACTATTTACGTAAATGCCTATCTGTGCCGCCACTATAAGTCGGAAATTATTCCCTGCCCGAAAAATAATTCGCCAACACCGGCTGGAAAAGCCAGCTGAGACCTTATGCCATAAATACTCAACAGAATGATGTGCCGCTTTGAACCTCTTGAGGCGCACTATGGAGGTGCATTATTGACCATCAAGGAGTAGACTGGGCGCCGATTTTCTCCCTCGATTGACAACGGGATGGCTGCTGATTCAGGCAATCATGGATTACCGGAAAAATTTTTACAATGAGTCTTTTGCAAAGCATAGATTTTCGTTCAAAATCAAGGAAATCGAAAAATTTTCCACAGGCATAGTTGATATTCCGAGGGTAAAATTTTGCGCATAACGAAAGGGGTTGGGCGAAAAGATTGTTTTGCCAATGGCTCAAATAATTGGTTATGGATATCGTTCTCTACGGTGCAACGGAAATCAGCTACCTGATCGCCGCAAGACTGCATCAGGATCACAATCTCACCCTCCTCCACGACCCCGGTGAGGCAAGCGACAGATTCGGCAACCTTGATGTCGCGATGGCTGAAGGGAGCGGCGGCGATATTGCCGCCCTGGAGAAGACCGGTGCAGCCAAGGCAGGGCTGTTTATCGCCTGTTCCACCCTTGATGAGGCGAACATCGTCGCCTGCTGGACGGTCAAAAAGCTTGCCGACATCGAAACCATCTGCTTTATCAGCAAGCCCGCCCTCTACCGCAACCTCTCCTCAACCAGCCAGAACCAGTACCAGACCCGCTACGACATCGATTCTATCATCTGGCCGGAACAGCTGCTCACCCAGGATATTTTCCGGATCATCTCCGTCCCCGATGCCCTCGATGTCGAGTACCTCTCCGGGGGCAAGGCCAAACTCTTTGAGTACCGGATCCGCGAGGACACCACCATCCTCAACACCGCCCTGCGCGACTGCCGCCTCCCCGCCAATGTGCTGATTGCCGGGATTTCCCGGGAGGGAAAGCTGTTCATTCCCGATGGTTCAACCACCATCCTGCTCGATGACAAGGTCTTTTTTATCGGCACCAGCCAGGCCCTCGACTCAATGGCCGCCGATGTGTTCAGCACCAGCCGCAAGGTGCGGACGGTTTCGATCATCGGCGGCGGCAATGTCGGCCTGATGCTCGCCCAGAAACTCGAACGCAGGGGGATCAAGGTGAAAATTATTGAACGTGACCGCCAGCGCTGCACCCTGCTGGCCGACACCTTGAAGCGGGCGCTGGTCCTTGAAGGCGATGGTACTGACCTCGAACTTCTGGAAAGTGAAGCCATTGCCCTGGCCGATGTCTCGATCTGCACCACCGACAACGATGAAAAAAACCTGCTCTGTGCCCTGTTGCTCAAACAGCTTGGCTCGCAGCGGATCATCACCCGGGTGGGCAAGCTGCAGAATTACGAACTGTTTGGCCGGGTGGGGATCGACGTGATGGTCTCCCCCAAGGCCTCAGCCCTCA
>JAZBOD010000604.1:0-6178 GCA_036350955.1 Desulforhopalus sp.
GAGGTGACTGAGACCGACCGCCGCCTCGGCGGCATTGGGCGCAACGAGAGTCAGCGCGCCGGTACGTTCGTTGTAGAGTCCGAAATTTTTCGAAAAAGAACTGGCAACCAGAAAATCGACGCCGGTCTCGGCAAAGGCTTCCACGGCGGAGCGGTCCTCATCGACACCATCGCCAAAACCTTGATAGGCAAAATCGAGAAAAGCCAGCCAGCCTTTCTCCCGGCCGATTGCCGCTACCTCCCGCCACTGGGCAGGGGTCAAATCAACTCCACTGGGGTTGTGGCAGCAGGCGTGGAAGAGAACGATATCTTCTGCCGGAATCTGCTTGAGTGAAGCGACCAGCCCGGCAAAATCGAGCGAGTGGCTCTCCGGGGTGTAATAGCGGTATTCATCTAGACCGAAACCACATGCACTAAAGACCCCACGGTGGTTGGCCCAGGTCGGCCGGCTCAGCCAAACCCTGGCGGTCGGCCGAAATGTTTTCAGCAGCTCACCGCCCACCCGCAGGGCCCCGGTCCCGCCAGGGGCATGCACCGTTGCTGCCCTGGCAGAGCGGATCACCTCACCATCACTGCCGAAAAGCAGCTTTTGTACCTCGGCGGCATAGCGCGGATCACCGGATATCGGCAGATAACTTTTAGAATGTTCTTCGGCAATGAGCAGCTTCTCCGCGGCCTTGACACAGTTCAGTACCGGGGTTTGTCCCTGCTCATCCTGATAAACACCAACGCCAAGGTTCACCTTGGCCGGGTTGGGATCCTTTTTAAACGCCTCGGTCAACCCGAGAATGGAATCGGCGGGAGCCGCCGCGATATCTTTCCACATCACCTTCCTCCCCCTGCAAAGAGTTATCGTCGAACAGCTGAAATGCCGAAAATACCGGGTTTCACTTCCCCGTGTCAACAGCAATGCCGTTCCCGCCAGAAAAGTGCTTGCGGGAGGAAAAGCTATGCGATAGGATACGCGCCCGTAATCATTTTCTTAAACACCCAGGATCCTTTCCCGGAACCCCTGGTTTTCCCCATCCTCCACGCGGCAGTGATGTCGCCCGGTGAACCTGAATGGCTTTAGGAAAACTGCGTATTGAAAAGATCGGTGGAACCACCATGTCCCGCTTTGGCGAGGTCGTCGATAACGTCATCCTCCGTAACCCGGAGGATATCTACAACCGGATCTATGTTGTCTCGGCCTATTCCGGGATTACCAACGAACTGCTGGAACATAAAAAAACCGGCCAACCGGGGATTTACCAGACTTTTGAGCAGGATAAGGAATACCAGCCGGCGATGATCAGCCTGCAGAACCGTCTCTGCGCGATCAACCGCGGCTTTGCCGCCATCGGCCTTGACGTGGCGACCGCCGACCGGTTTATCTGTGAACGCATCGCCTTTGCCGTGGATATCCTTAAAAGCATGGATACGGTGCTCTCTTCGGGTTATGTCCATCGCAATGAGGTGCTCCTGGCCGCCCGTGAACTGCTCGCTTCGATCGGAGAGATGCACAGTGCTTTCAACAGTGCCAATATCCTTCAAAATCGAGGCTATAATGCCACCTTTGTCGATCTCAGCGGCTGGCAGGACCGTCGGGAGAAAACTATCGATGAACGTATCCGCCACACCTTTGCCACCCTCGATCCCTCGTCAACCATCTGTGTCGCCACCGGCTACACCAAGGGAACCGAGGGGATCATGCGGGAGTTTGACCGGGGCTATTCGGAGGTGACCTTTTCAAAAATCGCCGTGCTGTTAAACGCTGCTGAAGCGGTGATCCACAAGGAGTACCACCTCTGTTCCGGTGATCCAGTGATCATCGGTGAAGATCGGGTGCACCCGATCTGCAACACCAACTTTGATGTCGCCGACCAGCTGGCCGATGTCGGTATGGAGGCAATTCACCCCAAGGCATCAAAACCACTTGAGACCAACGGCATCGCCATCCGGGTAATGAACGCCTTCGACCCCAGCCACACCGGCACCCTGATCACCAAGGATTACATCTGCCCGCAATCCAAGACCGAGGTGATCACCGGCTCCAACGCCGTCACCTGTCTCGAGGTCCACGATACGAGGATGGTCGGCGAGGTCGGCTTTGACATGAAGATCATGCAGATCCTTCAGGATCACCAGGTCAGCTATATCAATAAGGCGACCAATGCCAACACCATCGATGTCATCATTTACGAAAAAGATTGCAAAGCGGAACTGGTCAGAGACATGCAGAAAAAATTCGAGGTGGTGAATACCGAAAACGTGGCGATTGTTTGCGCTATCGGCTCCAATATCGCCAAACCCGGAATTTTAGCCCGGGCCACCCGGGCCCTGGCCAACTCCAACATCAACATCCTCAGTGTCTCCCAGACCTCCAGGCAAACCAATATGCAGTTCACCATCCACCGCGAACATTTTGTCGAGGCCCAACGAGCCCTGCATCATGCTCTTTGTGAGAACGGAGAGAAGGTGAGTTGTTGACGACAGACCGGGAGCAGCTGCCGACCACAGGAGATGAGTCCCTTGGAAAGGCCTATCATGAAGGGACCTCTCTCCTTTCATGTGGGGGGATCATCGTCCCTGGGTTGCCGGCATCAGCGTACAGTTACCCGAACATCTTCGGAAAGGGCCTCGATCTCTCCGGCAATCGCCTCGCTCTGGGCCGCCATCGGGACGATCAGCGTCAGCTTCGCCGAATAGACGGTATCACCGATACCGTCCATGGCGTACCGTTTTGCTTCAAGACTCTCCACCCGGATGTCAAGATTGGCGAGAATGGTACTCAGATCACCGGTAAGCCCAGGACGGTCGATGCAGTCAACCAGCAGACTGATCACCTTGGTTCCTTCACGAAAGAGTGAACCGGGCTGGGAATAGACAAAATGCAAAGTGGGGAATTTCTTTTCAAGCGCAGACTTCAGCCCGTCCTCCAGCTCTGCTTCAACCACCACATTCATAAGCGCCGCGAACTGCCCGTCCAGTTTTATGACCTTGCTGGTCAGCCATTCGCCACCATGGCTCCGGGTGGCCTGAGCCATGGCCTTGATAATCCCCGGAAAGTCCGGACCGTATACCGTCGTGACAAAATTCCTTCTCATCCTTCAGCTCAGCCTCATTTTATCGGTGCACTCTCCCGTCGCGATTTCGCCGGCTGCTCAAGCTTCGAAGCACGCATAATGTACCACATCTATGGCCTAAGCTCCAGGTCTTGTTCGCGGTGCATTGACCTCGAATAGCTCACTGGTGCCAGGGAAATGAACCTCTTGGGCCGATTGCTGTCCAGCTGGGGCACCGCCATTTGGTCGGTGTCAGAGCTGAGCCCGGGTTGCTCTCCAGTGGAGGATATGCAGGATGCTGGCACTGGCAGACAGAACATAGTCTCGCCGATGGCGGTTGTCCATATGCAGATCCGGCTGATCTGCTGAGAAGAAATGCGGGTTGGGTGACAAAAATTCTCAGATGTGGTAACAATACCTGGATTGAGACGATTTTTAAACAGGTGCGGAAGTCACCTTAAATGGAGAGTTGGGGAATGAGCGGTGCAGCAGATTCCCAATGGGACGGCATCGAACGACGGCGGGCGAAGAGGGGCCGGCGCTCAAGTGAGCGACGGCTAAAGCGGGAAAGACGCTGTGATATCCGCGACGGGCAACCCCGGCAACGGAGAAGCTTTTCCGGCTGGGTTCGAGCCCTGTTCAGGGCCCGGCTCGGGGTAGATCGGCGAAAAAACCCCGACCAGAGGATCAATCCGGACCGGCGCGGACAGTCGCTCAAGGCCCTTCTCAGCCGCGAAGAGTTGCGGGATCTGCTCCGCTAAGCCACCTCATGGCTGTTGCCTGGAGCTGGAACCTTCCCCCTCCTCCTCGGCACAACCGGTGACGACAGTGCACGCATCCTCTGCGGCAGAGGGCTGAGGCAGGGCAAAGCCATAACCGCTGGGCGAAGAGAGTTGCGAACTCCCACTGAGATCGGGTTGTGGCTTGGCCCGACGGCATTTTTCATCAAGATACTGGCCAATCCGCCCTTCTCCCCGCAGAAGTGTGGTGGTTCCCGCCTCGGCGGCAACCAGTACCGGTATCTCGCTGATCGACAGAGTTTTCAATAAGGCAAGATTGATCTCCGGTTGGTACTGGTCAAAGAGTTCCCCCCCGGGAAAGGAGAAGCCAACAATCTCCTCTATCGGATTGAAGCGGATCGAGCAGAGGTTCTCCTCCCGAAGGCCTTCGATAACTTTCTCACAGTGGGGACAGGCCGCGGAAAAAAAGAGGTGGAGTTGCGGCCTCCCCGGGTCACCTTCTGCCGCCGCGATGCTTCCGGCGTCAAGCGGCTGACCGCTGCCACCAGCGGTGGGACTGCCGAAGCGAAGGCTGTATGCGCTGATCATCACAGCAGAAAAAATCACGACACCCCGAAACATCTGCCGTGGGCCACAGAGCAGGTTGAGCAGCAGGATCAGGGCAAAGACCACCAGGCAGTACGAGCAGAAATCCCCGGCAACCATATGCTGGAAATAGATAAGTACCGCTTCTGCAGCCAGAGCGGCAAGCAGCAGCAGTCTGGCAATCTTGTGCCAGATCTCCGAATCGCCGCGGCCAAGCAGAAAAAGCCAGAAGAGGGTCTGAAAAAGAATCAGTCCGGCGATATTGAAATAGAGTGGAGAAATCCTCGTCAGGCTATCGACAATCTCACAACCGTCATTGAAGCAGATCCCTTTTTCGCCGATATACATAAAGTAGGTCTGCGCCCCGACAAAAACACTGGCCAGAAACGCAATGATTGCCCGTACCATGACAGCCTTCCCCCAAAATTTCCAACTCCTTGACTGCTGGCCGGCGGAATTGACCGCCTGCCTGAACAGCATCTTTACCACACTTGCGATGGCCCAGCATTTAAGCCAAAATTCCCCAGAACTGCAACCAAGAAGCAAACCACCATGCAGAAGTTGACAGCCTCTGCCCCGGCAGACCCGACTGCAAAAGCTCCACTGGACTGGCGCTGGTGGCGCTTTTCCGAAATGCCACCGGAACTGCTTTACGGGGTACTCCGCCTCCGGCAGCAGGTTTTTGTCGTCGAACAGACCTGCGTTTATCTCGACTGCGACAATCGCGACCAGTATGGCCTGCATCTGGTTGGCTGGCCGCCGGCAGGCCGGCCCGATCGACCGCTCGCCTACCTGCGCCTCATCCCACCCCAGGGCCGAGAAATGAGAGCAAGCCTGGGCCGACTGCTCACGCACCCGAAGATCCGTGGTCAGGGCTTTGGCAGTGACTTACTGGCCAGGGCCCTGCACTATTGCCGGCAAAACTATCCGGGGAAAATTCTCAGCATTTCCGCACAACGGCATCTCTGCCAATGGTATGCCGATTTTGGCTTCGCCGAGGTCGGAGCCCCCTACAGTGAAGACGGCATACCCCATGTCGAAATGGTGCTGCAGATTCCCTCCCGCTGAACAGCCGACAGGGGCAATCGGCACTGGCCACTGTCGCTTTGGTCAGCAAAAAATGGCGCTATCTGCTAAGAGGGTTTGGCAAAAATCTGGAAATACGCTACCTTGGTTGACGATGTGCAGATAATCACCGACCGTAGAGCTTTTGCGAATCGCTCCGTATACTCACACTTTAACCGAGACCATCAGCTTTTTCCTCAATCACCCGACATCCACAGGTGTCGACAGCGGTAGTCAACCCATGAAACATGCTTTTCTCTTAACCCTCTGCCTCCTCCTTCTCGGAGCCCCTCTGGCACCTTCGTCCGGTGGCGCCACTGAACCCGACAGGAGCGACGGCGACCTGACTTTGCTCCATTACACTGCCAGCGATGAACCTCCCGGCCACCTGCTTATTGTCGAAAAAGCATGGCAAAGGCTCACCCTTTTCGCCCTAACCGATGGCCTCAAGCCGATCCTCAGTCTGCCCTGCGCTACCGGAGAAAACCACGGGACAAAGAACCTTAGTGGCGACCGCCGCACTCCGGAAGGAGTCTATTTTATCACCGAGGCGTTTGCAGACAGCAAAATCACCATCTTCGGGAGCCGGGCCTACCGGCTTGATTACCCGAATATTTTTGACCGCCAAGCCGGTCGCGGTGGCGATGGCATCTTCATCCACGGGACCAACAAAGAACTGACCCCATACAGCACCAATGGCTGTATCACTCTGGACAACCTCGATCTCGATCAACTTGCCCCTTAC
>JAZBOD010000605.1:0-4070 GCA_036350955.1 Desulforhopalus sp.
CGGTATGGGTGTGGTAAAAAGAGGTGGCGTCAGCCGGAACTTGTCTGGCATGCCCGGTTAAAGGCAGGCCCAGGGCCGCCCCAATGGCACAACCGGCTGACAAGGCAAGAAAAGATCTGCGGCAGAGGGTTTTCCGGAAAAATTCATTGCTCATCGGCTCAAAGTCTCGTTGTCTGATTGAGTAGTTATGCCCTTTGTGGGGTGTTGCACATCCTTTCCCAGAGTATTGAGGAATGGACTTCGCCACAAGGTACCGGCCCGCTTCAATGGGGTATGCGGTGGGCATCCAGCGCTTCGAGGATCTTCCTGTCGCGACCATAAATGTCGGCATTAAAACGGATAACTCCATTGTTGTCAACCCATGCGGTCTGATACGTGATATGTACCGGCAAAGGATTACGCAGACTGACCACTTTTCGCTGGCCGGCAGCAACGATTCCCTCAATAGCTGCACCAGTCCAGCCGTCCTGACCCTCCAGGCAGAAAGCCGCCAGGAGGAGCGGCTGACTGACCCGGATACAGCCATGACTGAACGAGCGTGATGCCTGCTGGAAGAGGTTCTGGGTCGGGGTATCGTGCAGATAGACCATATGCTTATTGGGAAAAACAAATTTTACCTGACCAAGAGCATTCCATGGGCCGGGATCCTGCCGCAGCCTGTACCTGCCCATCTGGGCCCGGCTGACCTCCTCCCAGTCGATGGCGGTGGAATCGAGTTCAACCGCATCTTCCTGCCAGCTGGAAAAGAGGCGGACATGGCGGTCAACCAGATGAAAGCGATTCTTGCGCAGGGCCGGCAGTTCTTCGTTACGGGCAATATTCGGCGTAATTGTCCAGTAGGGGTGGAATTCAAGGTATCTGATCCGCGACGAGAATACCGGTGTCTGGTGTTGAAATTTACCGACGATAACCGGCAGGTTCAGACTCTCCTGACCGTCGCGTATCCCTTTTAGAGAGAAAGCGGCGATATTGACCATCAGGTAGGTATCGCCCAGATCATGCGCCTGCCAGCGCCAGCGGGCCATGTTGACCCGAATCGTTTTGATCAGCTCCTCTGGCGTGCGATTGAGCATGGCCAGGGTTTTCGGGCCAATGACCCCATCCGGCTCGAGGCCGTGCTTTTCCTGAAAGGCCTTGACGGTTTTGACCAGATCAGGGTGATACACTCCGCTCTCCTCGACCACGCCTTGATAATTTTCGGTCAGCGCCAGCCGCTGCCGCAAAACAGCCAGCCGCGCATCAGCCATTCCGGGTCGCAGCACCGGGCCGGCAACCATAACCGGCCAGTCCTCCTGCGCCGCCAGCTCGCGATAGTGCTGCAAAGCCTCGCGTAGCTGCCGGTAATAGCTGTGCTGCGGCGCCAACCCATCGAGATAGCCCTCAAAATCCGGGGCAGAACGTGCCTCAAGCACCGCCCGAAGGGGATCGAATGCTTCGTCCCCGGCCTCGGCAAAAAGCTGCGAATCCACCGCCCGAAGTTGAATCTGGCCAAAGCGCAGATCGTGAATATAGCGGACCAGACCATAGGAGAGGTGGGTGTCAAGACGGGCCAGATCTTCAGGCTGACGCGATTCCCATAGTCTCTCCAGTGTATCGACCTCATAGTCCTGAGAGTTAAGCCCCTCTTCGGCGGCGCGCTGCAGTCGCTCGCGGATAGCCCGGCCGCGCACACCGGGGCCGTCGCTGGATACCCACAAGGGCCGGGCACCGTTCTGGTGATAGATGTTGGCCATACAGAGTTCTTTGATCGAAATGAGCGGTTTTCCCTGCTGAACATCGAGGACTTCCAGGGGAAAACAGTCGATGTGTTCGATCATCGCCTGTACCAGTTGCTCTTCTGCAGCAGACGATTCCGCTCCTGCATCTGTGGGCTGCAGGACATGGAGGGACCAGGAACAGCTGAGGCAGGTCAGCAGGATGGCAAGAGAGAACCTGAAGGACGATTTCCGGAAGGAGTTTTTTACGGGCATCGCCGAGTTGACAGGCCGAAACGGTTTGGAAAAAGCAGCCATAATCACATCTGTTAAAAAAATTATCAGGCGAATCTCCGCCAGCAGTTCACTTTCCCTCTGCCAGGGCTTTTTTCACCTGCAGGAATTTGAGATAGTCGTGCATCTCCTGGAGATTTTTGTTCTGGGTCCAGCGGCCATCGGCAAAGACACCGTAATCGGCCCCGCCCATGGCGGTGGCAAAGCGTACCGAATTGCCAAAGAAGAGCCACTGCTCAACCCATTTGAGCTCGATCGCCTCGTTAAAAGGGTTATCCCCCTGCGGAATACCGCTGGCGAGCCCCTCCTCCCATGCCTGGCTGAGAATTTTCGTGGCCTGGAGGGTCATGTGGTTGGAGGTTTCAATCGACTTGTCAAGCCGCCGGAAATGGCCATCAACCCACTGCTGGCTGTGGCAGCCTAGGCAGACTGCAGCCATCCTCGCCTGACGGCTGGCCATCTCATCGGCATCAATGAGAAACGCACTGACCGGGCTGCCATCCAACTCGGTCGGCAGATTGAGGCCGGCGGAGTTGACGATGACTGTCGTGTCCGCATCAACCGGATGGGGATGGGCGTAGGGCAGCCCGAAAATGCGCCAGGGCAGCCGATCGTTCATCCGGTGGCTCCGCTTGGCCAGGACCTGTCCCTCTTCATCGACCACTTCGCTGGCGTGGCAGGTGGCACAGGTCGGCGCGGTAAAATCCTTGCCGACCGTCCAGGGAACAGCCTGATAATCCCAGTATTTATCCATCGCTTTCTGGATATTGCCGTGGACACTGACCGAATAGACCTTGTAGGCGGGAACATCCGGCCCCTTGTGACACTGGGCGCAGGTATAGGGTTTACGGGCCATTTCGATGGAGAACTGGTGTCGAGTATGGCAGGCGGAGCAGGCACCGCTGCTGCCGTCGGGGTTGAGCCTGCCGACCCCGGCATTGGGCCAGTTGGCGAGGGTGGGAAAGTCCATTTCACCCATCTCGGTATCACGGGTCTCTATTCCGGTCACTTTAACATCGGTGCCGTGACAGGAGAGGCAGGAGTCGGCATCGCTGATCGGGTCGGAGCCGTGAAAGGCCATCATGCCCTGTTCATAGACATGCGTGCCATTGGTGCTGTCAACCATCATCTGATAGAGTGAATTGTTAACCAGGTTGCCGTATGCCTGGCCCATCAAATTGTCGGCGAACTCCTCAACTTCCACCGGATGGCAACCGGCACAGTCGGCAGGCGAAACCACGGTGTGGATGGTGTACCCATTGTGCTCAAAGCTGTCCGGGTGTTCTTCGGCATTCATGGTATGGCATTCGGCACAGCCAACCACCGTTTCGGCAAGCCCTTCGGGGATGTGCTCAGTGGAAATCCGGCGTTGCTGCGGCTCCTGAGTGAGCGCCTCAGCGGGAGTGACCCGGGCATGGCGACTGCCCCGCCAGTCAGCAACAATTCCTGGAGTCACCACAGCATGGCAGTCGATGCAGGCTTCACTGTCGGCACTGAGTTCTCCGGCAAAGAGAGCTGGCGGAATTGGCAGCAAAACGCTGAGCAGGAAAAAAAACAGCACCTTAATCGGCAACCTTCTCGTTGGCATCTCATCCTCCTTCTGCTAGCCCCGCAAGTGGCAGCGAGTTTCCTTGCGAAAATCGCCCTGTTGATGGATATATTGGGCAAAACTGAGCTGCAGTGTAGCAGATAACCCAAATTATCTCCAAAAAATCGTTCCACATTCTCTCATGAATGGACATCATCAGGAAATCTACATATCACCTTCCCCTGGCAGAGAGGACGGCAGAACAGCTCTCCGTTTTGCACAAGGCTCTGTTGCAATGGATACGGACGGGAGGAGAAACTCTGTAGATCCAAAGGTACCTAAAAGGCCATTTCATGACTATATTGGCAGGAATGGGCAAGTGGCCCTTGCTAAACAGAAGGAGGTACTGGTTATGGCAACCTACGACGAAAAACAGCTATGTGAAAAGATAACCGAACTCTATCCGGAAATCGGTTCCTGCGGGATTGATGTCGCCGTCAATTTCAACACCACCGAAAAGACCTGGACGGTTGACCTGAAAAAAGACTCTCACA
>JAZBOD010000606.1:0-2447 GCA_036350955.1 Desulforhopalus sp.
CCATACGTTTTGGTCAACTATACCGGCAGCCTGCGCGATGTCGCCACCGTAGCCCACGAACTCGGGCACGGGGTTCACCAGAAACTCGCCGCCAGCCAGGGCTATTACAACAGCGACACCTCCCTGCCCCTGGCCGAAACCGCCTCGGTCTTTGCCGAACTGCTGGTTTTCAAAAGTCAGCTCAAGATGCTTGCCGACCAGGGCGAACGGCGGGCCCTGATCTGCCAGAAGCTGGAATCAATTTTTGCAACAGTCTTCCGCCAGACCGCAATGCACCGCTTTGAAGGGCTGATGCATGAAGGACGACGGCAGCATGGTGAATTGAGTCAGGAGCAACTCGGCGAGTACTGGCTGCAGACCCAACAGGAGATGTTTGGCGATGCCGTGCATCTCAGCAGTGATTATGGCATCTGGTGGAGCTACATCCCGCATTTCCTGTCGACTCCGGGCTATGTCTACTCCTACGCCTTCGGCGAACTGCTGGTTCTCGCGCTGTACGGGCTGTATCAGCAGGAGGGACAGGCCTTTGTCACCAGATATCTCGAACTCCTTGCCGCAGGAGGTTCCCGCTCCCCCTACCAGCTGCTCGAGCCCTTTGCCATCGACCTAGATGACCCGAAATTCTGGGAAACCGGATTGGCGGTCATCGAGGAGATGCTCAGTCAGGTTGAATGATGCCGGCTGAGGTGCCTTTCCCTTTTCCGGAAAATGACCACGACTGGTGGATGGCCCGGGCCCTGGTTCAGGCCCGGGCCGCAGCACTGCGGGGTGAAGTACCGGTTGGGGCGGTACTGGTCGGTGCGGAAGGGGTGCTTGCCGAGGCCGGCAACGGGCCGATCGGTCAACAGGATCCTACTGCCCACGCAGAAATCCTCGTTCTCCGCGAGGGGGCGAGCAAACGGGGCAACTACCGCCTGAGTGGCACCACCCTCTATGTCACCCTCGAACCCTGCCTGATGTGTATGGGTGCCCTGCTCCACGCCCGGGTTGACCGGCTGGTTTATGGCGCAGTCGACCCCAAAAGCGGCGCCGCCGACTCCCTCTACCGCATTGGCCGCGATGACCGGCTCAACCACCGGCTGGCGGTCTTTGGCGGGGTGCTCGCTGTTGAGTGCGGTGAACTGCTCCGCACTTTTTTTCGAAACCGGCGTAAACCCCGAACCACCGCAGAATGAGCGGGTCGCCATTTTTTTTCTTGGTCGGATTTTTATTGCCAAAACCAGCCTCCCGGTTTATAGAGTAGCACCTTGTACCAACGATATTCAGTCCCGGAGAGGTGACCGAGTGGCTTAAGGTGCACGCCTGGAACGCGTGTGTACGCAAGTACCGTGAGTTCGAATCTCACCCTCTCCGCCAAAACATACGTGTTCGACTTTGATAGCCGGGCCCCGCGCAACAGAGAATCGCGAACCCCGCCAGGTCCGGAAGGAAGCAACGGTAGCGACACTCTCTGTGTGCCGCGGGTAACCCGGCTATCATTCTTTCTCCGGTTTGCCGGGCCCCTCTATTGTCTATCCGGAGCCCCATGTCCTATCTCGTCCTTGCCAGAAAATCACGGCCACAGACCTTCGCCGAGGTGGTCGGCCAGCGGCCGGTGGTCCAGACCCTGCAAAACAGTATCCGCCGAGACCGGGTGGCCCACGCCATCCTTTTCTCCGGGGTGAGGGGGGTCGGCAAGACCACGCTGGCCCGGATCATGGCCAAGGCCCTCAACTGTCAGGCCGAGCTCGAGCTGCGTCCCTGTGGACAATGTCCCTTCTGCCAGGAGATTGCCGCCGGCAACGCCCTCGATCTCCACGAGATCGACGGCGCCTCCAATCGCGGGATCCAGGAGATTCGCGAACTCAAAGAAAAAATCCGCTTTCTCCCCACCTCGGCAAAATTCAAAATCATCATCATCGACGAGGTACACATGCTTACCACCGAGGCCTTCAATGCCCTGTTGAAGACCCTCGAG
Source organism: Desulforhopalus sp. (assembly GCA_036350955.1). GTDB lineage: Bacteria > Desulfobacterota > Desulfobulbia > Desulfobulbales > Desulfocapsaceae > Desulforhopalus_A. The sequence goes on from JAZBOD010000606.1 coordinate 1,958, forward strand.
GAGCCACCGGCCCACGTCTATTTCATGTTTGCCACCACCGAGATCCACAAGATTCCGATCACCATTCTCTCCCGCTGTCAACAGTACGAGTTAAAACGGGTTCCTGCCGGAGAACTGCAGGACCACTTTCTCCGTCTGGCCGCCGAAGAGGGCTATACCGTCGAACCGGCAGCGATGGCCCTGATCGTTCGTGAAGCTGCCGGGTCGATCCGTGACGGGTTGAGCCTGCTCGACCAGATGTTCTCTTTTGGTGAGAAAAATATCCGCAGCCAAGATGTCGTCGAGGTGCTTGGCCTGGTCGGCCGTGAGGAGCTGCTTCGCCTCACCCGGGCCCTGCTCGAAGGCAACCGTGGCGAAGTTTTCCTCAGTCTTAATGAAATTTTTGGTTACGGCATCGACAGCAGACGCTTTCTCGAAGATCTGATGGACAATTTCCGCTGCCTGCTGCTCTGCAAGATAGACGGCTGCAGCACGCTGATCGACCGCCCCG
>JAZBOD010000607.1:0-3973 GCA_036350955.1 Desulforhopalus sp.
ATTCAAGCTCTTCGGCAACCTGTTGCCGATCGATCGGCAGGCCGCTTCCCGCCAGGGCGGCACAACCAAGGGGGGAGAGATTGAGCCGTTTGCGGCAGTCAAGCAGCCTGCCTCGGTCCCGGCCAAACATTTCAAAGTAGGCAAGGAGGTGGTGGGAGATCAGCACCGGCTGCGCCCGTTGCAGATGGGTATACCCGGGCATTACCGCGCCGAGATAACGCCTGGCCTGCCGAACAAAGGCCTGGCGCAAGCCATCGAGCAGGCCGGTCAGCCGGTCGCACTCATCACGCAGGTAGAGTTTGAAATCCAGGGCAATCTGGTCGTTGCGGGAGCGGGCACTGTGCAGCCGTGCCCCGGCGGGACCAATCTTTTCGACCAGAGCCTTTTCGATATTCATATGAATATCTTCCAACTCAGGCCGGAAGGTAAAGGTCCCTGCGGTAATCTCCTCCTCGATCGCCGTCAATCCACTGGTTATCGCCTGCAGATCCTCGCTGGAGAGAATCCCCTGCCTGGCAAGCATCGCCGCGTGCGCCTTGCTGCCGGCGATATCGTAGCGGTAGAGACGGCAATCGTAGTGGATGGAGGCGGTAAAGGCCTCGACGGAGGCAGCGGTTCCTTCACTGAACCGTCCTCCCCACAGCTTGGTCGAACCTGGGCTGTTGCTCATGGCCTTTCCTATTTGCCGGCGCGATCCCGCATGGCATTGATTTTCAGACGCAGGCCGTGCAGCCGGATGAACCCGGTGGCATCACCCTGGTCGTAGACCTGATCTTCCTCAAAGGTGGCAAAACTCTCCTGGTAGAGCGTCTGTTCGGAACGGCGGCCGACCACCGTAGTGTTTCCCTTGTACAATTTCAGGCGAACAACACCGTTAACGCTCTGCTGGGTCGCATCCATGGTGGTCTGGAGAAGTTCCCGTTCCGGGGAAAACCAGAAGCCGTTGTAGATCAGTTCGGCATAACGGGGCACCAGGGAGTCACGGATCCGCAGCACCTCGCGGTCAAGGGTGATCGACTCCAGCGCCTGGTGGGCGGTGCGCAAAAGGGTACCCCCTGGGGTCTCATAGACCCCCCGGGATTTCATCCCGACAAAGCGATTCTCCACCAGATCGAGACGGCCGATACCGTTGGCTCCAGCCAGTTGATTGAGCCGGGTAAAGAGGGCCAGCGGGGCCAGCTCCTCGCCGTTCAGCGCCACCGGGTCGCCACCACGAAAGGTGATCTCAAGGTAGGTCGGCCGCTCGGGGGCCTGCTCCGGGGAGACGGTGAAACGGAACATTGCCTCATCCGGCTCATTCCAGGGATCTTCAAGAATGCCACCCTCATAGCTGATATGCAAAAGGTTTTCATCACAACTGTAGGGCTTCTCTTTGGTGACCGGTACCGGGATATTGCGCTCCCGGGCATATTCAACCAGCTTCTGCCGGGAGTTGAGATCCCAGATCCGCCAGGGGGCGATAATTTTCAGACTCGGGGCCAGGCCGATATAGGCCAGCTCGAAACGGACCTGATCGTTGCCCTTTCCGGTGGCCCCATGACTCACCGCGTCGGCCCCCTCGGCCTGGGCGATACGCACCTGTTCACGGGCAATCAGCGGCCTGGCAAGCGAGGTTCCAAGCAGATAAGCCCCTTCATAGATCGCGTTGGCACGAAAGGCCGGAAAAATGTAGTTCTCGACGAACTCCTTTTTCAGATCGGAGACAATCACCTTTTCGGCACCGGTGGCCATACCCTTTGCCCGCACCGCATCCCAATCCTCTTCCTGACCGATATCGGCACTGTAGGCGACTACAGGACAGGCGTACTGTTCCGCCAGCCACTTGAGGATCACCGAAGTATCAAGCCCTCCGGAGTAGGCTAAAACAATTTTTTTCACGTCCATATGACGACCTCAATAGTCGGATTATCTCTTTGGGCCAGGTACACATCCATCTTTTCGCCCAAACTCGGCGTTTTGCCAAAGGCTCTATGTATTCATGGTGCTCTTTCCCAGCAGAGCCCGTTCGAGAATCGCCTTGTGGATATGCATTTTGTTCTCGGCCTGATCAAAGGCGACACACTGTGCACCTTCGAGCACCTCCTCGGTGATCTCTTCGCCGCGATGGGCGGGCAGGCAGTGGAGGACAATACAGTCAGCCGGGGCCTGAGCCAGCAGGGCGCTGTTCAGCTGGTAGTCGCTGAAGATCGCCAGGCGCTGATCCTGCTCTTCCTCCTGGCCCATCGAGGCCCAGACATCAACGTTGACCACCGAGGCCTGCCGCACTGCCTCAACCGGGTCGCGGAGCAGACGAATCGGTTTGACCGCCCTGGCCTGACTGGCGGCAAAGATCTCCTGGTTCGGTTCATAGCCTTCAGGACAGGCCAGGCTGAGTTCAAAGCCGACGATGCCGGCGGCCTGGATCCACGAATTGGCCATATTGTTGCCGTCGCCAATCCAGGCGATATGCTGATTTTCCAGGCTGCCTTTCTTCTCCAGTACCGTCATCATATCGCTGAGAACCTGACAGGGGTGGTGCAGATCAGTCAGGGCGTTGATCACCGGCACCGTGGCGTAATCGGCAAGTTCCTCGACGACATCCTGGCCGAAGGTCCGCACCACCATGCCATCGACGTAGCGCGACATCACCCGGGACATATCCTTGAGCGGCTCCGAGCGGGCCAGCTGGGTGTCCCGGGCGGAGAGAAAAATTACCTGACCGCCGAGACCGTACATCGCCGCCTCAAAGGAGACCCTGGTCCTGGTTGACGGCTTTTCAAAGATCAGCCCGATAGTCTTGCCGGCCAGTTGTTGATGCATCTTGCCGGCCCGCCGCTCTTCTTTCAACTCGATGGCCCGGTCGATCAGACCAAGCAGCTCATTCTTGCTTAATTCCTGTAATGACCTGATATGCTTTGGCACTCTGTGCACCCCATATGACAACGGCGAATCCCGCCTTTACCCCTCCCCGGTCCTGCAATTCCACCGTATTCAGGAGAGAAAGCTGTCATTTTTACATAAAAAGCGGGGTATTTGCAAACCAATTTCTCCTGCCGCCCGGCCTGCCGGCCTTTTCCTGCCCGCTCAGGACAACTCCGCCAGCACCTCGCCGAGGATGGCAATCAGCTGGTCGATTTCCGCCTCGGTGACGATCAGCGGCGGAACAAAACGGAGGGCGACGTTGCCGGCGAAGTTGATGATGCAGCCCCTCTCGAGCATCCGCTGAACGATCTCCGGCCCCTGGGCCGCGGCCTGGCTGGTGAGAACCGCCCCAACCATCAGCCCCATTCCCCGAACAGTATCAATCCACTGGGGAAAGCGCTGCTGGAGTCCGGTTAAGGCGTTGCGCAGGTATGCGCCCCGGGCGATCACCGTATCGAGAAAACCGGCGGCGAGGATCACCTCGAGGGTGGCCACCGCGGCGGCGGCCGCCACCGGATTACCGCCAAATGTCGAGGCGTGGGTCCCGGGGGTGAAGGCGGCGGCAATGGCGTTAGTGGTGAGAATGGCGCCGATCGGCAAACCATTGCCCAGAGCTTTGGCCGCGGAGAGGATATCCGGTACAATCCCGAGCTGCTGATAGGCAAAGAGGCTGCCGGTGCGACCGATACCGGTCTGGATTTCGTCGAAAATCAGCAGCAGATCATGCCGGTCACAGAGTTCACGAATCCCCCGCAGGTAATCTGCGGCAAGCGGCCGGACCCCGCCCTCCCCCTGGAGGGGCTCGCAGAGGATGGCACAGGTGGTCTCGTCAACCATCGATGCCAGGGCATCGAGATCACCAAAGGGGGCATGGACAAAACCCTCTGGCAGCGGCTCAAAGCCCTGATGAAATTTCAGCTGTCCGGTAGCCGCCACCGTCGCCAGAGTCCGGCCGTGAAAAGAGCCGGCGAGGCTGATGATCCGGTAGCGTCCTGGCCCGGCATGAATCCGGGCAAGCTTGATTGCCGCCTCGTTGGCCTCGGCCCCGCTGTTGCAGAGAAAGATTTTTTCG
>JAZBOD010000608.1:0-2254 GCA_036350955.1 Desulforhopalus sp.
ATGCGGGTGGTCAAACTGCTCAGCAGCGAACAGCTCCTTGAAAAAGAGGTCTTGGGCGAGTTGGAAAAAAAACTCCAGGTGTAAATCTTTGCCGTACCGCCGTTGGCTTTTTCCAACTCCCCGGAAAGGAAAAGACTATCCTTTTCTCCCACCAAGGAACATTATGAAAATCGATACCATAACCGTCACCAGGGCCGATACTCTACTGGCCGCGCTGTTTCGTCTTCTCCCCGGGAAAAAACGGTCGATGGTCAAGGCGGTCCTGCGCGACCGGCAGGTTCTCGTCGATGGCCGGGCGATCACCCAGTTCGATCATCCTCTCCGCCCCGGCCAAATACTTACCGTACACTGGGACCGCGGTATGGCGCAGCGTAAAGCTCCCCAGGGCCTTCGTCTTATTCACGAAGACGAAGATCTGCTGGTGGTCGACAAACCGGCCGGCCTGCTGACGGTGGCGACCGACAAAGAAAAACGCAAAACTGCCTATGCTCTGCTCAGCGCCTATGTCAAGGAGCAGCATCCTGACAACAAAATCTTTATTATTCACCGGCTTGACCGGGAAACCTCCGGGCTGCTGATGTTTGCCAAAAATCAGCAAATCAAACGAGAGATCCAGGAGTCGTGGAACGCCACCATCAGCCAGCGCAGCTATGTCGCGGTGGTTGAGGGCTGCCTGCCCCAGCCGGAGGGGACGATCACTTCCTGGCTCACCGAGAGCAAGGCCTATATAGTCTACTCCTCACAAAACCCCGCCCTTGGCCGCCAGGCGATTACCCATTATCGCAAACTGCGTGACAACGGGACCTTTTCCCTGGTTCAGGTCAACCTGGAAACTGGCCGAAAACACCAGATTCGGGTACATTTCCAGGATATTGGTCACCGGGTGGTTGGTGACAGCAAATACGGTGCAACACTCAATCCGCTGCGCCGGCTTGGGCTGCATGCCCAGGTCCTGGCCTTCACCCACCCTCGGACCGGGGAACTCTGCCGATTTACAACCCCCATCCCGGCAAGCTTTGTCAATCTCTTTAAAAAACCACCTGAGGATCGATCCTGTTGAATCATTCCCCGAACGCAACCCTAAGGGCCTTCCTGCCGGCTCGACACTATTAATCTAGCCAAACACCCCTGGAGTTGATACAGGAGAGCGATCTGGGTCAGGAATCTGGTAAAAGGGATGGGAGAGATCATAACCCCTGAGGTGCGGGAATCAGCCCGCATGAAGGCAATCAACGGAGAGGAGAGGACGATGACAGCCAAACTTCCCCTGGCGGGTATTCAGGTTCTGGAACTCGGACATACGGTAATGGGACCGACCTGTGGCCTTATTCTGGCCGATCTGGGTGCCGATGTCTACAAGGTTGAAAAGACCGGAAAAGGTGACGACACCCGTTGGCTCAAAGGCTTTGGCTCGGGATTTTTCACCTGTTTTAACCGCAATAAGCGCAGTGTCTCGATCGACCTGAAGTCGACCAGAGGCCAGGAAGTCCTTCACCGGTTGGTGAGGACTGCCGATGTACTGATCGAAAATTTCGGACCGGGGACGGTGGAGAGGCTCGGACTTGGCTACGAAACCTGTCGGCAGCTCAATCCCCGCCTGATCTACTGCAGCCTCAAAGGCTTCATGCCCGGCCCCTATGAGCAGCGACCGGCACTTGATGAGGTGGTGCAGATGATGGGCGGACTTGCCTATATGACCGGCCCGTCGGGGCGGCCCCTGCGGGCAGGTGCCTCAGTGACCGATATCCTCGGCGGCAGTTACGGGGCCATCGGTATCCTCACCGCCCTCTACCAGCGGCAGACCACCGGTGAGGGACAGCTGGTGCAGGCCTCCCTGTACGAGTCGGTTGCCTTTCTGGTCAGCCAGCATATCGGGGTCGCCGCGGTCAGTGGCCAGGTCCCACCGCCGATGCCGGAACGGGGCCGGGCCTGGTCGGTGTACGATCTGTTTACCACCGCCGACGATCAGCAGGTCTTTCTTGGTATCACCTCCGACCGGCACTGGCTGCGGTTCTGCGCCACGTTTGGCTTTGCCGACTGGACCACCGATGAGTGCCTCGCCACCAACCAGGGGAGAATTGCCACCCGGGAGTGGTTTTTTCCGGAACTTCAAGCGCGAATCGGCCGTCTGTTCAAGGCGGAGGTGATGCTTCTTGCCGAGCAGGCCGGGATCCCCTTTGCTCCGGTCAACCAACCCCTCGACCTGATCGAAGATATTCATATGCAGCAGTCGGGCAGCCTGGTGGAGGTGCAG
>JAZBOD010000609.1:0-2420 GCA_036350955.1 Desulforhopalus sp.
CGGTTGGGGAGTTGCTCGAGGACCCACTCGACATCGTCGATGAAGCCCATTTTGAGCATTTCGTCGGCCTCATCAAGCACCAGACTGTGGATCTGGTCGGTCTGCAAACTGCCGCGCCGGATATGGTCCATAACCCGGCCAGGGGTGCCGACCACGACCTGCGGCCCTTCCTGGAGGCCTTTGAGTTGAATGGTGTAGTCCTGGCCACCGAAAATCGGCAGGACCCGGAAGTTAGTGACCTGCCGGCCGTACTCGGCAAAAGATTCGGCTACCTGAAGAGCCAGTTCCCGGGTTGGCGCAAGAACGAGGATCTGCGGTTGGCGATTTTTGCCACTGTTGGGGAGGCGGCAGAGCAGGGGCAGAGCGAAGGCTGCGGTTTTGCCGGTACCGGTCTGGGCCTGGCCGACAACATCGCGGCCGGCAAGCACCAGGGGGATCATCTCCCGCTGGATCGGGGTCGGTGTTTCGTACCCGGCCTGATCGATAGCCTGAAGTACCGGGCCGCTCAGGCCGAGTTCAGCAAAGGACGGAGTTGTGCTGTCGTGGTCGATGGACATGGATATTCCTCTGAAAAAAGGTGGTTCCAAAGAAGAACTTATTGAACAAAGCCTGCCTGGAAAGAAAAATCGGCCTCCCATTGCTCAGGCGGGCTGATGCCCGCAACCCCAAGGCGATAATCCCCTCCCAGAACAGAGGGGATAAGTACCTTCACGAAATTCATGTAAAACCAAGCAATGAATTTCTAAGGTCCTAAAAGTCCCACCTGGGGCTTTCTGCGGCCGATTATTTGTGTCCGTCCAGTTTTGCGCAATATCTTCTACAGAATCCCGTCCTGGTCCGACACCGATAAGCAACCCGACTTTATACCAGGATTCACGGTAATGTGCAAGGTTTTTACGATATCTTCCCGGGGTAAGCGGAGGGCGTACCTTATCCCTCGGAGCGGTTTTTTCGGAGTGCTTTGATTCGGCCGCGATGGGTTTTGCTGTCTACCCTTTTGCGGCGGGCAGCGGTGGACGGACGGGTAGGTCGGCGGGGTCTGGCGGTAACCGTCACCTGGCGGATCAGCTGGGCCAGGCGCTGCACGGCATCTTCGCGATTTTGCTCCTGAGTCCGGTATTGCTGCGCCTTGATGACAATCTCCCCTTGGTCGGTGATCCGCTGGTCGCGCAGGTTGAGCAGCCGTTCTTTGAACAGATCGGGGAGAGAACTGGCCCGGATATCAAAGCGGAGATGAATCGCTGAAGCGACCTTGTTGACATTCTGGCCGCCGGCCCCCTGAGAGCGGATGGCGGAGAGAACAACTTCGTGATCGGCGAGAGAGACCGTCGGGGTAATCTTGATCGGCATAATCTTTTAGGATATGGAAAGCACTTTGTGTAGCCTTGCCCAGCCCGCCTATACCTTACCGCCAGCTAAGGCGTACAACCAGCAATTCATTGTAGGGTGCACACCGCGCACCACCCTGCAAGCTCAGGGCTGAAAATGGTGCGTATGACGCACCCTACGGCGAGCCAGCAGCGCCGCTTTTCGCCCAAACTCTGGGTTATGCTCAAATTTTATCCTCGGGATATCAACTATGCCTGAGGGAAGATTTCTCGCATGCCTTGATTTTGAACGAAAATCTACGTTTTGCAAAAGGCTCAGTTGGGTTGAACAATCGCCTTCTGAAAGTTACAATAGTTTGACGAGATGGTCCTGTCCATCATTTGTTAGTTCCTTTTCCACCGGTGAGGAAGATGCGCTGCCCTAAATGTCAACACGAGCAGAAAAACAGCGAAGAGTGCGAGGCCTGTGGAGTCCTTTTCGAAAAGTATCGTCGGGTGGTCGCGCGCAATCAGGCCCGGGAGGCAGAGCAGCGTGACAGTGCCGGCCGGATGGCCAAAGGGGTCAAAGCCTCTGCCCTGATCCTTTTGCTGGCGGCGGTTGCGGGCAGTCTCTATTTTTTTCCTGCCGGTAAAGACGACAGCCCGGTTGCCGGGGTGGCTGAGGTTGTCGCTCCTGCCGCCGTGCCGGTGATTGCCGGCCCGCCGCCTGCAGCTTCGCCGGAGGCGGTAAGGCCGGCGGAGTCGCTGACGCCTGGCAAAGGCAATCCGATTGAGCGGGCGCGCAATGCCACGGTATCGATTGAAACCCCCTGGGGGACCGGTTCCGGATTTTTCGTCAATCGCCACTACCTGGTGACCAATCGTCACGTAGTGGAGTTTGACAACAAAAAACTCGCCGAATTCCGCCACCAGGTGGAAACCTTTCGCCAGCTGATCGATCTCGAGCAGGAGAAACTGGCGGACTTTCGCCAACGGCTGCGGCAGATGCCGCAGGGGCCGTCCCGCAGTCAGCTGGCCATACTCATTGAGAGCCGGGAGGAGGAACTGCGCCGGTTGCTGCCTGAACAGGAGGCACGGGAAAAGCGTCTGGCC
>JAZBOD010000610.1:0-2685 GCA_036350955.1 Desulforhopalus sp.
CCCACATCCCCGCTGTGCAGCCAGCCGTTTCGCCAGAGCGCCTTGGTTTTCTCCGGTTCCCCGCAGTAGCTTTCCGTCAACCAGGGAGCGCGCATGACCACCTCGCCGGTTGATTTGCCGTCGTGGGGCAATACATTCCCGGAGCTGTCCAAGATTTCAATTTCCACCAGCGGCAGCGGCCGACCGGTTTTGATGATAATCTCCAAAAGCCTGTCCGCCTCCCAGTCGAGCATGTGTTCCATGGGCGTGGCCGTGCTGATCACCGGGCAGGTCTCGGACATGCCGTAACCGGCATGGATCTCGATGCCGCGACCCAGCGCCGCCTTGGCCAGGCCCTTTGGCAACCTGGCACCGCCGATGGTAACCTTCCAGTGGCTCAAATCGACCTGGTCGATGGCCGGGCAGTTCAGCAGCATCTGCAGAATGGTCGGCACGCAATGGGAATAAGTCACCCCTTCCCGGGCAATCAGCTTAAGCAATTTTTCGGGTTCATAGCGGCCGGGATAGACTTGCTTGGCGCCCAGCAGGGTCGCAACGTATGGAAAACCCCAGGCGTGCACATGGAACATCGGTGTCAGCGGCATGTAGACGTCATTGGATCGAAAGCGGCCCTGGGTGTGATAGCCGCCCGAAGCCACCGCCACCGCCAGGGTGTGCAGGGTCAGCTGTCGGTGGGAGAAATGGACGCCTTTGGGGTTGCCGGTGGTGCCGGTGGTGTAAAAGGTGGTGGCGCGAGTGTTTTCGTCGAAATCCGGAAATTCGAAAGTGGCGTCTGCCGTATCCAGTAAAAGCTCATATTCGGCATCGGCCCGAACGCCCACCACATCGGCCAACGCAGTTTGACCGCTTTCGGCAATCACGATGGTCCTGCCGACGGTTTCCAGGGTGCCGGCCAGGTTTGCCAGAATCGGCAAAAAGTCCTCGTGGACGATCATCAGCTTGGCCCCGGCATGGTTGAGGGTATAGCGCACCTGCTCGGTCGAAAGTCGCCAGTTTACCGTCTGCAGCACGGCTCCCATCATCGGGATGGCAAAAAAGCATTCCAGATAGCGATGGCTGTCGTAGTCGAAAACGGCGACGACATCTCCTTTGACGACGCCCAGAGCTTCAAGACCGCTGGCCAGTCGATGGATCCTCGTATTCAGACTCCGGTAGTCATAACGCAGCTTGTCGTCATAAACGATCTCTCGCTGCGGCGAGTATATCAGTGGGGTATTGAGAAGTTTTTTGATAATCAGGGGGTAGTCATAGTTTTGGCCTGGTTGGAAATACCTCTCTGCCATTGTCACCTCCGTCAGTTAACCGTTGCCGGGAAGCCGGCGACTGACCGTCGAGGCCGGTTCAGGAGACGATGATTTCCTTTTATCAACCTCATTTGATTGGAGCCGCCATTTAATGGTATTCTATCTGAGACACGCGAATCGACGCTCTACAGTGCCATAAAAAATCGGAGGAAACAATAATGGGATTGCTAATCGTTGACGAGAGCAAATGTAAAAAAGACGGTATTTGTGCCAAAGATTGCCCCACCGCCATCATCAAGCTCAAGAAAAATGAAAGCTACCCGGCAATCGTTCCCGGTGGCGATAATTTCTGTTTAGCCTGCGGACATTGCATAGCGGTCTGCCCTCACGGAGCGCTCAGCCATTCGATGATCCCGCTGGAGGATTGTACGCCAATTAGCAAAGAGCGTGAGATCACAGGGGAGCAGGCTGTCCAATTCCTGCGATCGCGCCGCTCCATCCGTTTTTTCAAAGACCAACCGGTTGAAAGAGAGAAAATCCAGAAATTGATAGAAATCGGCCGCTATGCCCCCACCGCAAGCAATACTCAATTGGTGGAATGGCTGGTTCTGACGGATAAAAAGAAAATAAAGCAAATAGCCCGGCAGACGGTGGACTGGATGCGCGCGGTCATCCAAAAGGATCCTCAATCTCCGCTATTTTCATATATGCCCATGATCGTTGCCGCCTGGGATGTAGGTGTTGATGCCGTGCTCAGAGACGCGCCGGTCTTGGTGGTCGCGTCGGCCCCAAAAGAGGCCACCAATGGCCTGGTGGATCTCACTTTGGCGCTGTCGTATTTAGAGCTGGCGGCTCCCACCGAGGGAATTGGCACCTGCTGGGCGGGATTGCTTCAAGCCGCCCTGCTTTCCCATCCACCGCTCAAAGAGGCCTTGGGCCTGCCGAGGCAGCGTCCCTATCATTATCCCATGATGTTGGGCTACTCAAAGGCCAAGTACTACCGCCTGCCCGAGCGCAAGCCGCCAAAGATCACCTGGGGTTGATTATAAAACCTGACTCAATCATTGAAGAACAGGGGGTCCATATCGATGCTCAGCCCGTCGGGGTTCAGCAGGCGCTTTTCAAGCGCCAGCGTCTTGGGCAGCTCATACTCGAAGAAGAAGCGCAGAGTGAACATTTTCCCCTGGTAGAAGTTCCGGTCGGATCGTGAACGCTTATCCGACAGCGCCTTTTCAATGGCAACCCCCTGCAGCAGCCACTGCCAGGCGATGGTGACGATACCGAAGAATTCCAGATACAGGGTGGCATCCGCCAGGAATCTTTCCGGACCCTGCTGGATGGCGACCTTGACCAGTTCCTCGGTCACGGTCTTAAGCCGCCCGAGGGCATCTTCGAGCTGAGCGGCCAGCGGGAAGAGGCCGGCCGTCTTGCCGGCGGCAGC
>JAZBOD010000611.1:0-5233 GCA_036350955.1 Desulforhopalus sp.
CCCCTGCTGATCGACCATTTCGTCAAAAAGTTCCGCGCCGAAAAACAAAAGGACATTGCCGGAGTCAGTGACGAGGTGATTGCCATGCTGATGAAATACGACTATCCCGGGAATATCCGTGAACTGGAAAATATCATCGAATACGGTTTCATCCTCTGTCCGGGCGGACTGATCCAGCAAGAACACCTCCCCGACACCTTTGAAGCGCGGATGGACCTGACCGCAACGCCGCTCTCCTCGAGCTATGAGGGACTTTCCCTGGAAGAGATCGAAAAGCAGGCGATCCTCCTCTCCTTAGAGCGCAACCAATGGCGGAAGATGCTGACCTGTCGCGAACTTGGGGTTTCAAAAGATACCCTGCGCCGCAAGATCGAACGCTACAATCTGGTCAATCCGCTGGAGTAGGCGGCAGGAGGTACAGCCATGCGACTTTTTCTGCAGTACAGCTTCACGGTCATCATCCTCAGTCTGTACGGCGGCCAGGTTTGACCGATCCTCGAGGGACTGTCCCCCGTGTACCTGGGGACCATTATTCTCATCGCCTTTCTGATAGCCCTTCCCTGCAGGCCTCTGCTCCGCCGCCTGCTGAGCAAAGATGAGCAGTTCCTGCCTCGAAGGGCCTTCTGGGTTGACTTTATTCTCTGCGTCACTGCCGGAGTTCTGATCGACGCCTACACCATTATCGTTCTTGATCTCCCTCTGTTCAGCCAGGCGGCAATGCTCACCGGCTGCATCATTGCCGGCTTTTTCATCGGCCTGGACAGCGCTCTCAGTGAGCAGCGGCAAAGAATCATTGCCGCCAAATCCCAACAGCACTCCTCATCTCCCCCTGGCCGACTCTCGCCAATAACCAAAAATTTTGCCCTGGTAGCCATTACGGTGACCTTTTTTGTCGCCCTGGTCCTCACCCTGGTCTTTGTCCGCGATGTTGAATGGCTGACCACCATCGATCGGGACAGCAGTTCGATCCATCAGGCCCAGCTATCGGTGACCTTTGAAATCCTCTTTATCATGGGGGTCCTGTTGGTGCTGATCACCAATCTGATTTTCGCCTACTCGAAAAATCTCAAACTGCTCTTTGACAATGAGACCCAAGTCCTGGAAGAGGTCCGGGGCGGTGACCTGTCGGTAAAGGTTCCGGTGGCCACCAACGACGAGTTCGGCGTCATCGCCGGCCATACCAACCACATGATCGACGGCCTCCGTCATCGTTTTGAGTTGCTCAGCTCCCTGAAACTGGCCGAGGAGGTGCAACAAAACCTGCTGCCTGGAGGAAATCCGGAGATTGACGCCCTGGATATCAGCGCCGTGTCGCTCTACTGCGACCAGACCGGCGGAGACTATTACGATTTTCTGCCTCTGCCCAAGGGACGCTGGGGAGTCGTCGTTGCCGACGTCTGCGGCCACGGTATCGCCGCAGCGATGCTGATGACCTCGGTACGGGCCTTCCTCACTGCGGCGGTGGAACGGTACCGGGACCCGGCTGATCTGCTCGGAGAAGTCAACCGCCATCTCACCCGGGACTGTACCGCTTCCGGAAGATTCACCACGATGTTTTTTTTGGAAATCGACCCAAAGGAGATGTTACTGCGCTGGGTGAGGGCCGGCCATGAGCCGGCACTGCTTTACCACCCGGGTGACGACCTGCCTACCCGCCTGCTCGGCCCCGGTCTGGTTCTCGGAATCAATGGTGAATATGCCTATAGTACTTCAACCCACCAAGGTCTACGCAGTGGCGACATCATCCTGGTCGGCACCGATGGCCTTCACGAAACCCGCAACGAACAGGGAGAGAGTTTCGGGCAGCATCGACTGCAGAGCCTGCTCAAAGAGCACGCCGGTGCCAAGGCGGCAGGGATACGTGCCGCCATTACCGAAGCAATTTCCGCCTTTCGCGGTGAACACCCGCAGGAGGACGATATTACCCTGGTGGTCATCAAGGTGCGCTAAGATCGCCTCAGGGCGATCTCCACAAAAGAATCAATATATGCTCTTTTCGCGGAGAGCCCGGCGGAGGAACTCGATGTGCGCCACCAGGTCAGCTCGGGCGGCCCTGCTGTCGTGACGGCGGATCGACTCGAGAATTGCCCGGTGCTGGCGGTCAATCTCATCAAGGTTTGCCTCGATCTCGTAGAGAAAAGAGTGCAGTTCACGCAGACGGAAAAACATGTAGTCGTAAAAGCGCCGGGTGAGGTCGACGTACACCGAATTATGGGTTGCACAGGCGATACCCATATGAAAGGCAATATCAGCCTCGGTTTCCACCTGCACCCCCATCCCGCCACCATCTGACCGGTTTAACACCCCCTCCAGAAAAGCGATATCAGCATCCGTGGCCCTTTCGGCCGCCAGGCTGACGCCGTGCATGCCAAGACCGATCCGGAATTCGAGTAATTCATCAATCGACGAGTGCTTGGCGCAGATAATCGCCGCAAAAGGATTGTTCGCCGCCAGGGTATCCCGACCGACAACAAAGGTGCCACTGCCTTGGCGATTTTCCAGATAGCCGAGGGTGATCAACTGGGTAAGGGCATTACGCACCGAGGTTCGGCTTACCTGCATGGTGCAGGCAAGATCCCGTTCTGAAAGTAATTTTTCACCTGGTGCAAGCTGCCCGCGAAAAATCGCCTCGCGGAGTTGCTCAAAAACCAGGGTGGAAACCTGTTTCTGTTCTACTGGTGAATAGGCCTTACTGGTCATTGATCAATCACCTTGCAGTGGCGGTTGCTCAAGCTGCACAGCCTGTAGCGAATCGGATAAGACTATAGTACCCGAAGCCGAGGTGAAGGAAAAGCCTTGGCAAATAAACACCCCCTTCGCCGATGCCTGCTTGCCGGTTTTCTCACCATCTGCTATGGTGCCGCACGTTCGATTTCTCCCGCCGGCGGTCACGGTTACCCGCCTTAACAAAACCGGACAGGCCAAAAGCCTGTCAAAAAGAGCCGCATATCCGCTCACCGTCGTCGGGTTTATTCTTCCAGTTCCCCAAAGGGAAAATCTCTCACCGACGAGGTTGGTATGGCCGAGTGTCTGCTCTTTCAAATCCCCAATGAAGTCCTCTGGCTCTGCATGCTCATGGCCAACTTTATCGGTATCCTCATCGCCTATCAGCTTTTTGGCCAGACCGGGCTCTATATCTGGATTCCGATTGCCACCATCCTTGCCAATATTCAGGTGCTGAAGATGGTCGATCTTCTCGCCATCGGCGTCACCCTTGGCAATATCACCTACGCCACCTCTTTTCTGGTAACCGACATTCTCTCGGAAAATTACGGCCGAAAAGCCGCCCGGCAGGCGGTCTACATTGGCTTTTTTTCCCTGATCGTCACGGTGGTGATTATGAATATCGCCCTCTCTTTCAAGCCGAACACCTTTGACTTTATTCAGGAGAGCTTGAACAACATCTTCAGCCTGCTGCCGCGGATTGCCCTGGCCTCGCTCATCGCCTACGGCGTATCCCAGCTGCACGATGTCTGGGCCTACAGCGCCTGGAAAAATCTCTTTCCCGATGGACGATTTCTCTGGCTGCGCAACAATGCCAGTACCATGGTCAGTCAGTTGATCGACTCGGCGCTGTTTACCTTTATCGCCTTCTGGGGTCTCCTGCCGCAGGCCGAATTTATGCAGATTCTCCTCACCACCTACCTGCTCAAATGGCTTGTCGCCGTGGCCGATACCCCTTTTCTCTACCTTGCCCGGGCGATGTTCCGCCGCCGCCAGGCCGAAAATACTGCCGGCTGACGGCCGGCAAGCCAAAGACGCTGATCCCCTCCAACAGCAAAGAGGATCAGCGTCCCGGCGCGAAATGCAAAGGCGGTCTGTCCACTTTCGGGACAGACCGCCTCACCCTTTTCACGACCATTGCCCAACTAACAGGCTGGCATTAACGAACCTTTCGGTCTTTACTCACCTCTTTGTCCGTGGTTTTCAGGGCCAGTTTTCTCGCCGCTATCTCCTGTTCGCGAAGCTCCTCTTCCTCGTTGACTCCGGCAACCAGCCGCAGCTTCCTTGGGATTGCCCGGTCGACCACCGCATCACAGGTACAGTGGATATCCCTGGGACACTCCGCCACTTCGTAGCAGGTTGCATAGCGCAGAAGCTTCCTGATTCCGGGGATGGAAATCCCCTCGTCATGGATGAGACGCCGTAAACAGCCAATCCATGTCAGGTCGTTCGTCGAGTAGAGCCGCCGGTTGCCGGTCCGTATCGGCTTGATAAGCCCCTCGTCCTCATAGATTCTCAAAGTCCTCGGGTGGACGCCGAGCAGTTTGGCGGCAACACTGATGGGATAGATGGCCAGATCCTTTTTTATCGGCTTTACCTCTGTCTTCTTTCTCACCATGTGCAGTTTCCCAAGGGGTGAGCCCGTGGCTCTCTTTCTCCTCAATCCTTTTCCACTCCACGGGAGTGCATGGATAAGCGCATCCATAGCTCAATGATGTTCGCTGACATGGCCGCGGAACATTTTCTCGCCAACCAGAAACATCAGACCACAGAAGGCCACCCCGCCAAGCACCACCAGATTTTCATGGAGCGTGGGTACATAGGTGTGCAGGTGGGGATAATCGACCACTCCCATACCGTGATAGGCCGGAACCAGCTGACCAACGATGACCAGGTCGTAGCGCATGAAAAAGATGCCGATCATTCCGGCCAACGCCGCGATAAACAGGGCATTCATATTCTTGCCCCGCACAGCGAGAATAATGGCGAAGGGGATGATCATCCCGAGGAGGATTTCGCCGCCCCAGAAATTCAGGGCATAGGCTCCGGTCAGCAGCGTTTCCATCGCCTCGAATTTGCCGGGCATCTGTCCGGTAACCCCGGTGATCATCTTCCAGCTGGTGAAAAAGAGGATTATCGCCATCATCAAGGCGCCCATCTTGGCCACACCTTCCATCGAGCTCTTCATTTCGCTGTTCATTTTCCAGCCATTAAAGCGATAGGCAATATAGGTAAAGAAGATAATCGCGACACAGCCGGACATCGCCGCCGAGGCGATAAAATAGATCGGCATATACGGCCCATGCCAGAATTCCCTGCCGTTGAGCAGACCAAACACCGCACCAAGATTGGAATGGGCGACGATACCGGTGAGCAGACCGGCCAGACCCCACCCGGTGGCAGAGCGGTGCTGATTCTTCTGGAGCATGACAAACTCAATCATCATGAAGAAGAGGTATGCCCCGTAAAGGGTGCCCATCCACCAGATGTTGGAGGTGAGATTAGCCCC
>JAZBOD010000612.1:0-5234 GCA_036350955.1 Desulforhopalus sp.
CTTCGCGATGCAGCTTCGAAACAGGACCAGGCCAGGCTGCCAACCTGGGCCATTGTGCCAGCACATGCTGCGCAGCACCTGTGGTTCACTGTTGCTCAACATAGGGGCGAAGGACTCTCTTTTTCCCTCGATGCTGGACAATCAGGCCGACAGTGACCAGGGCGATCGCCCCGAGCAGGTTGCCAGTCAAGGGTTCACCGAGGAGCAGCACCCCGAGGAAGACCCCGGATATCGGCATGAGAAAGACATAGCCGTGGACGGTGGAGGCACCATAATTTTTGATCAGGGTGTTCCAGATGACAAAGCCGAAAGCCGCGGTTATCAGAGACTGGTAAAACATCGCCGCCAGGACAGCAGAGTCAAGAGAGCGGATCATCACCCCATCCATCAGCCAGCCGCAGATAAGATAGAACGGGCCACTGAAAACCATCGGGTAGAGGGTGAGCGCCAGCGGGTGAATGGTCGCCGAAAGCCGCTTGAGCAGAATCGCACTGCAGCCCCAGACGAGCACACTGCAAAAAATGATCAGGTCACCAAGCAAAACCTCGCGGCTCATTGCCGCAGCGTCACCAAAGAGCAGGGCCACTCCACCGAAGCCGAGCAAGAGGCCGACAATTTTTCTCGGGACAATTCTCTCACCGGCAAGGAGATAATGGGCAAGAATCGTCACCACAAACGGGAGGACATTGCTGATCAGGATGGCATGGGAGGCGGCAGTCCGGCTCAGTCCGGCATAGAACCCGCCAATCTGCACGGTAAAAAGCACGGCAAGGAGAGCAAGCGGCCAGACCTGTTCTGTTCTCAGGCGGGGGGTTTTCCCCGCCCAATTTATGTAAAGCAACAGGGCTACGGCGGCAATGGAAAAACGCAGGCCGATATTGGTGAAGAGGCCAATCCCGGTGAGACTGAATTTGATCGCCACCGCATTGCCGCCAAACAGGACGCAGAGCAACGCCGTGGCGATCATCGCCCTGGGCGGCATTCCCTGTCGTCCTGCCTGACCGCTGTCGGAGGTGTCGCCTGGCTGGGTCAAGAAAGGGTCACAGGTGATGGTTTATGGTGTCCATTATCTCAGGGACTCAGGCTGGCTGACGCCCGCAACCCAAGGGAGCTGACCTGCCGGCAACGGCAATAACGGTTGGCTCACCATACACCTGTTTTCCCTGCTTGTCGGCGAAAATGAGCCTCCAGCAGCCTCTCGGCCAATATTTTTCCGGCGCGAACGCAAACCGCCGGCCAGCCCTACTTCAGTCAATCAGGCCACCAGGTCGAGTTGCTGGACGGTAACCGCCAGGCCACTTTCCATCAGGGCCAGACCGGTTTGCCGCACCTGGCCAAGCAGCGCATTGTTGCTGTCGTTCAGCGAAAACTGGGTATCGATATGACCAAGATAGACAGCGCCGACCCCAGCCATTCCCAGGGCAATCAGCTGATCCTTCCCTTCGGCATCCCGTGACCAGATCCGCAGATCCTGGTAGATCGGATCGTTTTCATCGATCCACAGGTTGCCGTCACGGTCATGGGCGGCCAGGTCGGCGAAGCCATTCCCGGAAAGTGCACCGAACAGTTCACGGCCATCGTTGATCTGCCCATCACCATTTTTATCCAGGGCGAGAAAACCGCTGCCCGGAGCGACGAAGGCGATCTGATCCTTATGGCCATCAGCGTCGATATCAAAATGAAAATCCCGCTGGCCGAGTTGTGCCGCAGTACCGGAAAAGTTCAGCACCAAAGGGTCCTTGAGCGCTTCACCTGCCCGGATCTGGATATTCTGTTCACTGGAGAACTCCCGGCTCATGCTCAACGAGACGGAAAATTCAATCTCCTGGCCGTCGGCGGTGGTGATCATCCCCCCGGCGTTGAATTCGGTTTTCTCATACTGGTAATGAGACTGATGATAGTTGTAAGCGAGCCCGAAACCCTCTGCGGAAGTATCCTCGAGCATCGGCCCTCCGGCCGGAACGCCTGCCGGGGCGGGTGCATCGACGTGCTGCTGATAGCCTTGCGGCGGAGTGATAAATTTGAACCGGCGCCCGGTCAGCCGGGCGAAGAGATCGCGGAGCAGACGCATATTGAGGTTGGCGTTCATCTCCTTTTCTTCGCTCATTTGCATATCCTCAGGCCGTACTTCCTGCCGGCGAACCTCACCACTGTGCGCCAGGTTGACCCGGTCTTGACTGCCGCCGATTGCCGGCCGGAGCTGCTGCCGACTGTTCTGCCGCCCCTGGCCAACCCCTGCAGGTTGAGCCTCCTGCCGCCCGCGCCAGAGAGTCAGGGACTCCTGCCTGGCCTGGGCGGAAAAAGCGGTACGCTGGGAAGAGAGGAAGATTGTGGATTCGGAGATGATCATGGCTGGGCCCTCCCTGGCTCGATGATGGTGATGATCAAGAACCCCCGACGAGGTCATCCATGACCGGCGGGAGTTCATGCTGCCTCTGTATCGGCAGATAAGCGGGATATCTTTAGTCCTGGACAAAGGACCGCGCAAGGAAACGCGGAAAGGACAAAGAGCTGCTGACAAATCGCCTTTCACCAGCTACAATGCCCAAAACCTTCCATTCCCGGCGAAGGCCGTACCGTCGACCCGCCACAGCCTGCCACCACATTCCAGGAGAACAGACCATGCCGGATTTTCTGTACCAGGACCCCTTTCCCACTGGCGAAGACCAGACCAGCTACCGCCTCCTGCCCGACTCCGGACAATATGTCGAAACCGTCGATTGTGCCGGTCGACAGGTCCTCAAAATCGCCCCGGACGCCCTGGCCATCCTCGCCCGTCAGGCCTTTTTTGATGTCTCTTTTCTCCTCCGGCACACCCATAACGAACAGGTGGCGGCGATCCTCAACGACCCGGAAGCCTCGGCCAATGATCGCGGCGTAGCAATCGCCTTCCTGCGCAACGCCGAAGTCGCCGCGCAGCTGCAGCTGCCGGTCTGCCAGGACACCGGCACAGCAATCATCATCGGTAAAAAAGGCGAGCAGGTCTGGACCGGCGCCGATGATGCGGCAATGCTCAGCAAAGGGGTGTTTCAGACCTACACCGAGGCCAATCTGCGCTATTCCCAAACCGTTGCACTGGACATGTACACGGAGAAAAATACCGGGACCAACCTGCCGGCACAGATCGACCTCTACGCCACCCAGGGCGAGCAGTACCGTTTGCTGTTTATCGCCAAAGGCGGCGGCAGTGCCAACAAAACCATGCTCTACCAGGAGACCAAGGCCCTGCTCAACCCGGAGCGGCTGGAGAGCTTTCTGGTGGAAAAGATGAAGTCGCTGGGGACAGCCGCCTGCCCCCCCTACCACATTGCCTTCGTCATCGGCGGTACCTCGGCGGAGACCTGTCTGAAAACCGTCAAACTTGCCTCTGCCAAATACTACGATGGTCTGCCGACCACCGGCAACGAACACGGCCGGGCTTTCCGCGATACCGTTCTCGAGGAAAAACTGCTGGCCCAGGCCCGGCGGCTTGGCCTCGGTGCCCAGTTCGGTGGCGTGGCTTTCGCCCATGACATCCGGGTGATCCGCCTGCCTCGACATGGCGCCTCCTGCCCGGTGGGCATGGGCGTCTCCTGCTCGGCGGACCGCAATATCAAAGCAAAAATTGACCGCCAGGGGCTGTGGCTGGAAGAGCTCGATACCAATCCCGGACGGTTGATCCCCGAGGCCTTTCGCGGCCGGCACGGCCACGGCGTGAAGATCAACCTCGATCAGCCGATGCCGGCAATCCTTGCCGAACTGAGCAGACACCCGGTCTCCACCCCACTGCTGCTCAGCGGGACCATCGTCGTCGGCCGGGATATCGCCCACGCCAAATTCAAGGAACTCCTCGACGCCGGCAAACCGCTGCCCGAATATCTCAAGAATCACCCGATCTACTACGCCGGACCGGCGAAAACCCCGTCCGGTAAACCCTCAGGTTCCTTTGGCCCTACCACCGCCGGACGGATGGACTCCTATGTCGATCTCCTCCAGAGCCGGGGCGGCTCGCTGGTGATGATTGCCAAGGGCAACCGCAGTCAGCAGGTGACCGATGCCTGCCACCGCCATGGTGGCTTCTACCTCGGGTCAATCGGCGGGCCGGCGGCCCTGCTTGCCGAGGAAAATATCAAAAAAGTGGAGTGTATTGATTATCCGGAGCTGGGTATGGAGGCGGTGTGGAAAATCGAGGTGGTCGATTTCCCCGCCTTTATTCTGGTCGATGACAAGGGCAACGACTTTTTCAAACAACTCTCGCTTTGAACATCCCCTCCCGGCCGAGCCCTGATCACCAGGGTGTCGGCCGGGGATCGTCATGCCCTCAACCCATCTCGGCAAGCTGCAGCGGCTGCTCCTCATCTTGGCCGGCCTGCTGGCCACCGTCCTGGCCATCGTCGGCATCTTCCTGCCGCTGCTGCCCACCGTACCGCTACTGCTCCTCGCTGCAGCCTGTTTCGGCCGCAGTTCAGCACGCCTGCAGCGCTGGCTGCTCGAGCATCCCCGCCTCGGCCCGGTGGTACATGGCTACCTTGATGGCGGGGGTATTCCGCGGCAGGCCAAAATCAAAGCGCTCGCCCTGCTCTGGCTGAGCATCGTGCTGTCCGCTCTTTTCCTTGCCGAACGGCTCTGGCTGCGGCTGCTGCTGGTGGTGATCGGCGCCGGGGTAAGCGGCTATCTGCTTTGCCTGCCCACCCGGCAAGCTCCAGACAATCCCCCTCCACCGCGCATACCTGGCAAGGAACAATCAACCTGACAGCTGACCCAGTGCCTGCGGCTTACCGGCAGCCGGCTATAAGATCTGCAGCTGGCCCCACGCCGGTTACCCCTGGTTCCCTGAGGCCAAGAGCCAAAGGGCATCGTCAAACCGATTAAAATCGATCCGGCAACCCCTGTTGCAAAGCCTGCCGCAGGCTGGCAATATCCTTTTCATCCGGATGGCCAACGGCACTTTCGGCATCGGCTATCCATGGTGGTGGCGGTGACTTTTTCCGGACTTGAGCAAGAACCGCCGCATTCACCTCGCCCTGACAGGAAAAACTCCCGGCGAGCTCGGCTGATTTGGGCAAAGCCGCGGCAAATCGCAGAGCACCCCTGGCATGATCGCTGTCGGCTGCAGCGCCATGGGTGGCGACGAGAAAGAGCTTGCCCGATGCGATACGCTGGAGGTATTCCGCCGATTTCGGTTCCGGTTTTCCGCCGGCCAGCCAGAAGGCGGCGATTATCACATCATAGCCCTTTGGCTCCGGAGCTTCCTC
>JAZBOD010000613.1:0-7679 GCA_036350955.1 Desulforhopalus sp.
CTGCCGCAGCCTGGTCGGCGATGCCGATGGCATCGGACATTCCGATTGGCAGACTCTGCGATCGGCCGAGAGGCGCCATGATCTTTTTCATCTCGGTGTTGATCGCCATAAAAGTTTCGGCGACCCGCTCGGCCACTTTGTCAGGGTCAAGCCGGCGGTAGAGTTTCGGGTTCTGGCTGGTAATTCCTTTGGGACAGATGCCCAGGTTGCAGACATTGCAGCGGTTTTTTTCATTTCCGAGGCAGCCGGCGGCGGCCTGCATGATATATTTGCCGATGTGCACTGCTGAGGCGCCGAGCATGATCATCGCCATGCCGTTCTGGGCGACGTTGCCGTTTTTGCCGATCCCGCCGGCGGCGAAAATCGGGATCTCGTTCTGTTTGCCCTGGACGGCAAGGTCTAGGTAGCATTCGCGGACACAGGAAGCGATCGGATGGCCGGTGGCGTCCATCGAGACGTTGTAGGCGGCGCCGGTACCACCGTCAATGCCATCGATCATCAGCCCGGCGGCATAGGGGTTACGGACCAGGTTGTTGAGCACCGCCTTGGCCGACGAGGAGGCGGATATCTTTGGATATACCGGTACCTTGTGGCCAAAGGCCATCGACATGGTCTGGAGCATCTTCATCACGCTCTCCTCAATGGAATAGAGCGTCTGGTGCACCGGTGGCGAGGGCAGGTCGACACCTTCGGGCACGCCGCGGAGACGGGCGATCAGTTTGGAGACCTTGAACCACATCAGCAGACCGCCATCGCCGGGCTTGGCGCCCTGACCGTACTTGATCTCGATTGCTGCCGGGTCGCACTGCATCTCGGGGATAGCCCGGATGATCTCATCCCAACCGAAATAGCCGGAGGCGATCTGCAGGACGATATACTTCAGGTAGGGGCTGCGCAGTACCCAGGGGGGACAGCCGCCCTCGCCGGTACACATGACCACCGGCAGGCCAAGCACCTCGTTGCAGTAGGCGACCCCCTGCAGCAGGCCAAGCCACATGTTCGGGGAGAGGGCGCCAAAGGACATCGAACCGATAACAAAGGGAAAAATGTCGCGGGTCGGCGGAATCCAGCCGCCGTTGAGCGTGCGGCTGAGAAAATCTTCCGGGGAGAGCACCCGGCCGATGGTGGTGGTGGTGGTGAATTCATGCCGGCCGGCATCGAGCGCCGGGTCGGTGAGCATCGAGATCCTGGTGAACAGGACCCGATCTAGCAGAGTCGGGCCGGTGACATTGCGCCGGCCGCCGCGCTTGCTCGGCTCGCCCTTGAGGTTGGCCAGAAAGACCGTGCGGTTTTCGTTGCTCCCGGGTACCGGGGTGATTGCCTCATTGGGACAGACCATGGCGCACATCCCGCAGCCGATACAGAGTTTGTCCGGGTCAGTCTCCTGGCGGATACCGGTGAAGGTGCGGTAATCACTGCCCCGTTGCTTGCTGAAAACATCCAATTTGGGGACCCGCTGGCGCATGTGCGCCAGGCGGATCGCCCCCTTGGGGCAGGCGGCGGTACAGTGACCGCACAGGGTGCAGCGGTCCTCGCGGTGTTCGATGATCCAGGGAAGATCGACGGGAATCAGGCTGCCAGGGGTAACGGCAAGGGATCGTGCTGCGACCATATTTCGAGTTCCTTTCGGTGGGGTGGAATGATAACCGTGTGTTCACGCATTGGCTGGAAATCCTGACTTGGATCTCGATCCGGGACGAGGGCGTCGACACCGCAGACTTCGGAGGCGATGGCCCAGGCACCATCACGTCCGCCAACCATCGCCGGGCGAAGTTTTTTCTGATCCATCACCAGCAGACAGCTTTCGTCGGGGAGGGTACCGATAACCGCATTCGGGCCGTCAATGATCAACCGCCGGCAGACCTGACGGAGACCAAGCAGGAAATCCTCCTGGGGATGCCCGGCAAGCTCGGCGTTGGTTAGCGGGGTAATGATGTGCTTGTAGGCCTGCAGCGGCAGTTTGAGTTTTTTCAAAGTGTAGTGGAGGATGTGGGTAAACACTTCACTGTCACTCTGGTAACCGATGTAGCCGGGGAACTTGGTGCCCATCAGCCAGTCACGGATCGGTACGAAGGCGGTGTTTTCGCCATTGGTCATGGTGGCTATCCCCTCGATGAAGAAAGGGTGGCAGGCGTAGAGATTTATGCCGTAGTTGGTGTTCTGCCGCCCCTGGGCCATGCAGACCCGCGACTTGATCTGGCCGTCGTGGAGACAGAGGGCGTTGCCGATCTGCATCGGCCAGCCGACCTCTTTGATCATCGCCACATCGGAGTAGAAGGAGAAGATGGTCACCTTGTCTTCGTCAGTGCCGAGTTTGCGCAGGGCGAGCCGGGTGCGCAGCAGTTCGGCATCGCGTTCGGCATCGCTGCGGTCGCGGAACGGCACCGGCATCCGGTAGGCGCGCATGAAATAGCGAAAGCGGTCGTCGGCATCGATCAGATCCGGCTCCATGTGGAAACGGTGATCGTACTTCAACTCGTAGCCGCGCGCCTCCATGTAGTCGGTGATCCGGTGCCAGGCGGTCTCGGTGTGGGCGATCCCGGAGAGGATCGGAAAGCGTGGATTGTATTTGAAATCCTCAAACTCCATGCCGCGCAGAAGCAGCCCGAGCCCGGAGCCGTCGTAGCCTTCCTGCATCGCCTCCATGGCGGTGAGGACTTCGTATGGGGAAAAAGGTTCATTGGCGGTTTTCAGAGCTAAACGGCACATCTTTTATTCTCCTGATTCCTGCGGGGCAGTGGATGAAGGCAGGGGGAAGGGGCTGAGGCTTGAGATGGTCATAAATACAAAAACGTATGTTTAGTCAACCTGATTTATCCAGTCGTAACAAAAAAGTCAAGAATTTTGCATGGTGCAGTGCTGCAACTGCAGTACTGGCGGGAAGGAGCGCCAAAAGCTGATACATGCGCTGCAGGAGAGATGAGTCTGGTCCCGACGCCGCACCTCGACATTTCGTGCCAATGCGTTGGCCAAGCGGCGTGGTGACCGTCGGCTACCCAGGCGGGAAGAAAAAGCAGCTGGGCGGATTTTGTGGAAAAGGCAGGGTAATTCGGTCAGTTATTTAAGAATATTTTCCATTTTACCGAGGTTTTTTACCTGATCAACCTGCTCCCGGACTTCAGAGACCTCTTTGACCCCGGGAATGTCGTTGATGATCTCCTTTCCCCCCTGTTCAACGTCCTGAATGCCCTTTTTGAACGAGGTGATCGCCTTGCCGAGGCCTGCGCCGATCTCCGGCAGTTTCTTGCCACCAAAGATGAAAAAGGCGATAACCAGGATAATCAGCAACTCTGGTGTACCGAGACCGAACATGATACATCTCCTTAATGGTATTGGTGAAAGCCGGGTCTGGTCAGACTTTGTCCTCTGGCTTTTTTTCCTCTTCGTCGATCTTCTTAGGTTCTTCTTCTTTGCGGGTTGCTTCCTTGAAATTTTTGATCCCTTTACCAATTCCCGAGCCGATTTCCGGCAGCTTTCCTGCACCGAAAATGATAACAATGATTACCAGAATGACAATCAGTTCAGGCATGCCCAGTCCAAACATAACAACTCCTCGTCAGATAACGGCGCGAACCACTCTTCTCGCCAAACGGTGTTCAGGATGTCCCACCAGTGGACATTAGATTAGTCTCCAACTCTTGTCAAGATGACATCGCCCGGTCTGCTGTCGGCAAGCCGATTGCTGCGGGCCTGCCCGATTCAGCTGCTCAGGGCGTGTTCGGCAATATACTCCTTGAGCAGATGAACATCGGCATCCATCAGAAAACAGCGGGCAGGTTTTTCGGTGATTCCGGCAATAGCCTGGGGGGTCGGTGGTGAAGAGCCGATAGCCTCGAAAACCGCTCCGGCGAATTTTGCCGGGTGGGCAGTGGCCAGACAGACCATCGGGACGCCGACTTTTTTAAATTTCGTCGCGGCGTAGACACCCACCGCAGTGTGCGGGTCTAAGATATAACCATGGCTGTCATAGAAGGTTTTGATGGTTTCTCTGACCTCCTCCTCACCTGCCGCGGTTGCAGTGAAATCGCGGCGGATCGTATCGTGATCAGCGGAAAGATCGATGCTGCCCTGCCGGGAAAACTCCTCCATCAGTTCGCGGGTGCGGCCGGCGCTGCCGTCTTTGAGATAGAAGAGGTAACGTTCAAAATTAGAGGCCGCCTGGATATCCATCGACGGGCTGGAGGTCAGTTTCACCTCAGCCTGGCTGTAGACTCCGGTGGCAATGAATCGGCTGAGGATATCGTTGGCGTTGGTTGCCAGAACTAGTTGGCGGATAGTCCCGGCGGGCAGCATTCGTCTGGCGATGTAGCCGGCAAAGATGTCGCCAAAGTTCCCGGTGGGAATAGTGAAGTCGACTGACGAATCCTTTTCGTGGCTGGCGACATGGAGGCAACTGGAAACATAGTAAACCACCTGGGCAAGCACCCGTGCCCAGTTGATTGAATTGATCGCTCCTAGATGATAGGCATTTTTAAAGGCCACATCGCCAAAGATCTTTTTGACCATGGCCTGGCCGTCATCAAACGACCCGTGGATGGCGATGTTGAAGACATTGTCGTCGAGGACTGTGGTCATCTGCTTCTCCTGCACCGGACTTACCCTCTGGTGCGGGTGAAGGATGAAGATGTTGATTCTCTCCTTGCCACGTACGCCATAGATGGCTGCCGAACCGGTATCGCCCGAGGTTGCGCCGAGGATGTTGAGAACGCTTTGGTTCTGTGCGAGCAGATATTCAAAGAGATTGCCAAGAAACTGGAGGGCGATATCCTTGAAGGCCAGGGTCGGCCCGTGGAACAGTTCGAGGATGTGCAGGTCGCCATGATGAACGAGTGGGGCGACTTCGGTGGAGGAGAAGGTTGCGTAGCTGCGGCTGATCATCTCCCGCAGGTCACTGGCCGGAATATCGTCGATGAACCGGGACATCACCTCGAAGGCTAGTTCGGCATAGCTCAGTTTCTGCCAGGAGATAAAAGTTTCCATGCCGATACGGGGAATGGTCCGCGGCAAAAGCAGTCCGCCGTCTTCGGCAAGCCCCATCATAACTGCCCGAGTAAATGGAATCGGGGAGATCCCTCCCCTGGTGCTCAGGTATTGCATAATCGCGTTGTTCCTGCCTTGATAAACGGAGTTAAGCCAATGCGGCCGGTGCGGTCAGGCGCCGGCAACCTCGAGCTGTTTGGCTTCTGACCACAGCCCTTCCAGATTGTAAAACTTCCGTTGTTCGTGGTAAAAAATATGGACCACCACGTCGTCAAAATCGAGCAACACCCACAGCCCCTCCCGCAGCCCTTCGGCGCTTGATGATTTCACTCTTTTTGACCGCAGGTTCTCTTCGATTGTTTCGGCAAGAGATTGAACATGGCGGGTTGATCTGCCGCTCATGATGACAAAATATTCGGTAAAAGTGGTCAGGCCTCGGACATCGAGAGCAATCAGTTCTTCAGCCTTGTTATCCAGGGCGACCTGGGCGCAGAGCTGGGCCAGTTCGGCACCGCTCTTTTCCCGATGTTCTTTCTTGAGTTGTTTCATGATGGTTACAGGGAGGTAAAATGCTTTTGCCGGTCAGGCCGGTGAAAAGCCCCGGAAAAGGGGCGGATAAATCCGGTACAAACAGTCGGGGGCGGCCGCCGGGTCAAGTCTCTGCGCCCTTCTTTTTACTCTTGCGGGGAGGAAATTCAAAGCTCACCTTACCATTTTTCGCCAAAACCAGATAGGCATCAAATGGTTTTTTCCTTTTGGAAATAAATCCACCGATCAATTCGGTTTTTCCGGCACTAAGCAGCTGACGGATATGAGCAGGGCTTATCTCTCGGGCGAGGATCATCTTGTTGATCCGCAGGCCGTTCTGTTCATCACCGGAAAGGGCCGATTCGGACATATAGGCGGTCGGGGTGGCAAATACCTTGGTCTGATCAACGGGGGAGATTCCAAGTACCTCCCCCTCCAGCACAGCTTCAACATCGAGATCGGCGTTGGCGTCGGCGAAGACAAATTCGATTTTCCTGTTGACCAGGCGCAGGGAGGCGGAAAAGGTTTTTCCCTTTTTCGAGCGGAAGTCGCTGAAGGGGCCGATGGTCTCGCCGTTGAGCAGGGCAATCACCTCCTCCTGGTGCAGGTGGCGTCCCCCGAGGATTTTTCGGATGCTTATTTTCTGGTCTTCGGAGACGTAGGCGGTGGGGGTACTGTAATAGCGTACCCCGGCCAGTGGGCTGAACGGCGCTTCGGCCCGGACCTCGCGGCTTTCAAAATTTTTGACCTGGTCAATAATGTGCCGGGTCATGTTGCGGATCTCCTGCATGAACTGCTCGCGGGTGAATTCGCCACGGAGGATCTGGTTGAGTTTGAACTCCCATTCCCCGGTCATTTCCGGCGAGGCGAGCACCTCTATCTGCATCGCCTCGAGGAGGGCAAGGAGTTCGAAGGCCTTGCCGGTCGGGGTGAGATCCTTACCCTCGCGAACCACATACTTCTCCTTGATCAGCTTTTCAATAATCGCCGCCCGGGTGGCTGGAGTGCCGAGACCGCGGTCCTTCATCGCATCGGCAAGATCCTCATCTTCCACCAGGCGATCAGACTTTTCCATGGCGGAGAGCAGCGTTGCTTCGTTGAAACGCGGCGGCGGGGTGGTGAGGTGCTCTTCCCGGTCAATCCGTTCGCAGTTGACTGGGGTATCGGCCGGGAGCGGGCTGAGCATTTTCTCCTGAACGTTGCCGTCGTTGCCGCCATAGATAGCCCGCCAGCCAGCCTCGAGGAGGATTTTCCCTTCGGAGAGAAAACTCTCACCGGCGACCAGGGAGATCCGCCGGGTATTGAGAAACTCGGCGGCGGGGAAAAACACCGCGATAAAGCGCTGGACGACCATCTGGTAGATCTTCATCTCCGCATCCGACAGTGTCCCCGGCAGGAGGGTTGTCGGAATAATTGCGTGGTGGTCGAATACTTTGCTGTTGTTGAAAATTCGTGGGTTCGGTCGGACATATTTTTTCGCCAGGGCAAGCTTGGCAAACTTTTCGAATTTCCATGCCTGGTGCGCCTTGAGGGTGTCGGTGGTAATCGTCAGATAATCTTCGGGTAAAAATTTACTGTCGGTCCGGGGGTAGGTCAGCACCTTGTGCCTCTCATACAGGGCCTGGGCGATGGAGAGGGTGTTTTTGGCTGAATAGCCGAAGCGGGAGTTGGCTTCCCGCTGCAGCAGGGTGAGGTCGTAGAGTTGTGGCGCATTCTGGATACTTTTTTTGCTCTGTTCACTGACGGTGGCCGGTTGACCGGTACAGCGGCTGACAATCTCCCTGGCCTTTTCCTCTTCCCAGATCCGGTCGGCACGCAGGGTAGCGTCTTCAGCATCTCGGCTGAATTGGGGATCGATCCACTTGCCCTCGTAGTGGACAGCGCCGGAGATAAAATGGGCGAGCAGCGTTGAATAGGGGCGGGGGGTGAATTCCAGGCGAAGCCGTTCCCTTTTAACCAGCAGGGAGAGTGTCGGGGTTTGTACCCTGCCGCAGGGGGTCAGGAAAAATCCGCCCTTGCGGGAATTGTACCCAGTCAGAGCCCGGGTAGCGTTTATGCCGATCAGCCAGTCCGATTCCGACCGGCACAGGGCGGTATCCTCAAGGGGTTGCATTTCCTGGTCTTCACGAAGAGAGGCCAGTGCCTTTTTTATCGCCTCGCTGGTCATCGAC
>JAZBOD010000614.1:0-8618 GCA_036350955.1 Desulforhopalus sp.
CTTGATGAGGCCCTGCGCATCGGTGACCGGATTGCGATTATGGAAGGGGGCCGGATCGTCCAGGTGGGCACTCCGGAAGAAATCCTCCAAAATCCCGCCGACGACTACGTCCGGGCCTTTTTTCGGGGCGTTGACCCCACCGGGGTTATTACCGCCGGTGATATTGTCCGGGATAATCAGCCGACGGTTATCTGGCACAGCCCCGACGCCCGGCTGCGGGCAACCCTGGAAATGCTCAACACCCAGGATCGGGAATTTGCCTATGTACTTGATTCTGCACGCCGATTTTATGGGGTGGTCTCCGTCGATTCTCTCCGCGAAGTGATGGAAAAAAAGAATGGACAGGCGAATATCAAGCAGGCCTTCATTCGGGAAGCCCTGGCTGTGGGCGTTCAGGAGTGTCTCCAGGACATTCTTCCCGAAGTTGCCTCCCACCCGTGGCCGGTACCGGTAGTCGATGAAAACAATATCTACCGGGGGGTGGTTTCCAAAAACCGCTTTCTCCGCACCCTGCACCGCGCTGGCGATAACAGCCCGGAGATCAATCCTGAGAACAGTCCTGAGAACAGTCCTGAGAACAGCCCGACCGAAGAAACCACCGCCCCGCAAGGGCAGTAACGGCTGCAGCCTGTCTGCTTTTTTATGAGGAGAACGATGTTTCGCTTTGAAGATAAAATCATTCCGCTTGATGACTGGATAGGCAGCTTTATCGATTGGCTGGTTGAGGGATACCGCTGGTTTTTTCAGGCCATTAAATGGCCGGTGGAGGTGACGCTCAGTGGCATCGAAAACGGTTTACTCGCTCTCCCGCCCCTGCTGATTATTGTCGTCTTTGCCCTGATCGCCTGGCGCTCTTCGGGGATCAAGCTGGCAATTTTCAGTGGTTTCACCTTGTTGCTCATCGGTCTTCTTGGCCTCTGGGCGGAAACCATGACCACTCTGGCGATGGTCTTCTCGTCGGTGGTTTTCTGTACCCTGGTTGGGATTCCTTTAGGCATCTGGGCCGGTCGCAGCGATCGGTTCGACAGTGTGCTTCGCCCTCTGTTGGACGCCATGCAGACCACGCCGGCCTTTGTCTACCTGGTGCCGATCGTCATGCTTTTTTCCATCGGCAATGTTGCCGGGGTCCTGGCCACGATCATCTTTTCGTTGCCGCCAATTATCCGCCTGACCAGCCTGGGGATTCGCCAGGTTCATCCGGAACTTATTGAAGCGGCCCAGGCTTTTGGTGCAACCAATCACCAGGTTCTGCTCAAGGTGCAGATCCCCATGGCCATGCCGACGATCATGGCCGGGCTGAATCAGACAATGATGATGGCGCTTTCGATGGTGGTCATCGCTGCCCTGATCGGCGCAGGTGGGCTGGGCGCCCCGGTGGTGCTCGGTTTGAATACGCTCGACATTGGCCTGGCCACTATCGGCGGGCTGGCAATTGTCCTGCTGGCAATTATCCTCGACCGGATAACCCAGTCACTCGGGCAAAAAACTCAGAAAAATGGAAGGAGGAGTTAGGATGTTTAAAAAAGTACTCATCGGTGCAGTTGTCACCGCATTGACCATGACTGGCATTAGCCCGGTACTCGCTGCCGGTGATCAACCCGGTAAGGGAGTAACCCTGAAACCGGCCAGGGCAACATGGAATACCGGTTTTTTCCAGGAAGCGCTGGTTCGCCGCGGCCTGGAAACTCTGGGGTATACCGTCGAAAAACCCAAAGACCTGCAGAACCCGATATTCTATAAGTCAGTCGCGCTAGGCGACGTTGATTACTGGACCAACGGCTGGTTCCCCAATCATGACAGCCAGTTGCCAAAAGGGTTTTACGATGTCGCCGATGTGTACGGCTATGTGGTTAAAGCCGGTGGCCTGCAGGGCTATCTGGTCTGGAAAAGGGATGTTGAAAAGTACCAGATCACCTCTCTGGAGGATTTCAAGCGGGATGAGGTCAAAAAGGCCTTTGACAAGACCGGCGACGGTAAGGCCGATTTAACCGCCTGTCCGCCGGGTTGGGGCTGTGAAAATGTTATCAACCACCATATGAAGGTTTATCAATTGGCCGACCATATCAACCCGAACAAGGCGACCTATGAAGCGGGAATGGCCTCGGCGCTGGCCGCCTATAAAAGTGGCGAGCCGATCTTTTTCTACACCTGGGCCCCCAACTGGACAATATTTAAACTGAAGCCGGGTGAGGATGTGATGTGGATCAATGTTCCTGAGATCCTGCCTACCGATGCTCAGGCTCCGGGCAAAGAGAGGATGACGGTAGCCGGAGTTGAAGGGGCGGTTTCTGATCCGGTCAAACTCGGTTTTGTCGTCTCCGATATCCGGATCGTCGCCAACAAGAAAGTCATGGAGCAGAACCCGGCGGCAAAAGTCTTTTTCGAAACCCTGACCCTGCCGCTGATCGATATCAACGAGCAGAATACCCGGATGAACGAGGGGGAAAAAAGCGAAAAGGATATCCAGCGGCATGTTGACGAGTGGATAGCCGCCAACCAGGAAACCTGGAACGGCTGGCTGGAAACCGCCAGGAAGGCTGCTCAATAAGGGCTTTTCCCGAACCTTGCGTAACAACACTCCGGGGCAGGGGAATCCCTCTTGCCCCGGTTATCTTGTCCCACCCTGCGTGAGTTCATCCTCGAGATCTTTTCCTTGCTGGACCCGCCGGTAATGGATTTTGTTCCATTACTCTGTGTTGGTTTATTCCTCTGGCGCAATCATCATCAGGGGTGAGCAGCGCTGTGGAAAAATCGCTTGCCGTCATGCTTCCGGCGATAAAAATCTCTGGTGCCTAAAGGTGAAACAGGGTACTAAGCGTCATCTGATATCAGGTTTGGCGAAAAGGACCACGATGCAGGAAAAAGACCTCCATATACAGGCTGTCACCCAGCGGCTGCGCATCATTTTTCGGGCGATGCAGGCCCACTCCAAATTTGTCGAAAAGGAGTGCGGGTTGAGCAGTGCAAAGCTGTGGATGCTCCACCATATAGCTGCCAACCCCGGTCTCAAAGTTTCGGTGTTGGCCTCGTCGCTGTTTATTCACCCATCGACCTGCAGCAACATGCTTGGTCGTCTCGAAGAAAAAAATCTTGTGGTCCGCGACCGGCAAAAAAAGGATCAGCGTTCGGTACTTCTCTATATTACCGATGAGGGTGCACAGCTTCTTGCCAAAGCGCCAAAGCCGGTTCAGGGAAAACTGAGCACCGCTCTGCACAGCCTCTCCAGTCAGGAACTCCTTGGTCTGGAAGAGGGACTGGCCAAACTCATTGATGCCCTTGAAGGCTACGACGATATGGACAGTTTTTTTCCTATTCCCACCGAATAGTTCCCGTCATCGTTCCCCCGGTAAGCTTTGTGTTGTCCTCTCAGCTCTCTGTTGATTTTACCGTTTCCGGTTGTTGAGCAATCTCTTCTCGGCACGTCTGGTGAGGAAGATCGACAGAGCCTTGAAAGAGAGGAGGTAGGCTGCCAGGCCGCAGACCAGGCCGACGATGATAGAGCCGATCCACAGGGGAAAGAGAATATCCCAGCCTATCCCCAATATTGCGAAGAACTGATCTTTGATATTCCAGAATTCCAGGTGACCAAGGGTTCTGCCGATATCGATAAACAGGTCGGAAACCTTTGACAGTGGCGGACCGTCAACAAATTTTACCCCCAGCCAGTAGCAGAAGGTGTAGATTGGCGCAACGGTGAAGGGGTTGGTGATCCACACCGGCACCAGCGCCGCAGGACGGTTGAGGTTGAGCAGGGTGGCGAACAGCATTGCAAGAATCAGCTGTACTCCCACGGTAGGGGTGAAGGCGATGAAGGTGCCAATGCCCAGTCCGCCGGAAATGGCCCTCGGTGAACTGCGCAGTTTAATGACCCAGCGCAATACAGGCCGGATACGGATCAGCAGGTTTCGGTGACTTTTTTCTGGGGTTTGGCTGGCCATTAGTCGTCTTTTTACTCCCGAGCCGCCCTGACTTACCTGACAATAAAAAGACGCTTTACCGCCTCCTGAGAGATCAGAGAGGATGCGAGCCGACCGCAAGGATCTGGCCGGCTCGCAGGTTGGTAACAGCGGTGATCAGGGCAGTATCGTTATCGTTGGGTACATACCCTGTTTTGGTCCGAACTGGAAGGGCTGGATGGTGTTCAGCGAAAGATTTTGGTTGCGCTGGGCATGGCCGTCATTTTGCCCATTGGCAAAAAATGCCCCGTTGACCTCAAGAATGTGGTGGATTCGGTCTTTCAGGGCCTTGACCAGCATCGCCCCGTTCCCTTCAAAATGCATCCGGCCAAGGGTGTGGTAGGTGGTAACTTGGCTTAAGCTTTCGAGGGAGACCATATGGTTGCTCAGATCATTTTGGTCCTTTATCAGTCCCCAGACTAAATGATTATCGGGAATGACCAAAGGTTCTTCGATGTCAATGATGGTGTGCGGCATGATCACACAGCCTTTGCCGATCGTCAGTTTTTGGCCCTCTTTGCCATTAAGAAAGCTGTTAAAACCGACGAAGACGTTCTGCCCGACCCTGGCTTCGATGATTTTGGCACCATGGGCGGTCACGTTGTACCCTTCGAGGGTCGAGTTGATGATAAAGCAGTTTTCCTGAGCATTGGCGCCTTTGCCAAGGGTTGAGTTCTCCAGGTAGGCACGTTGCGATATCAGGACGTTTTCGCCAATCCGGGTATTGGGGAGAACCACCGCATAGCGGTCCATCTTGGCCGACTCCGGTACCGAGGCGATCTCCTTGAGGTTGACCACGTCAAAAACCCGTTGAAATTCGTTTTTTCTCTCCTCGATAAAATCGATCAGCTTGCCCCAGGGAACCTTGTCAGGCGAGAGGGAGATATACTGCTCGAGCTGGTCGGCAGGGTGGCGGTAGAAGAAATTGAAATTGCCAGGACTGTTGACCCAGATTGTCCCGGGTTCGATCAACTGGTGGCTGATCTCACCTGCCTGGATGTAGGAGTAGGCTCCGATGACGCAGTCGCGAACGGTGGTCAGGTCAACGGTGGCGAAGGGGCCAAGAAATGCGCCATCGATCGGCGCACCATGAATATTGGCATAATCCATTGCCAGGGTGTCGGAGATAAAGAAGTGTTCCGGGGTTTCCGGGTCGTGGGAATAGTTGTGGACCAGGGTCTTCACCAAAGCGCTGTCACGGATGTCAATCATCTCGTCGGCGCGGAGGGTGATGGTTAAGTTTTGAAAGGTGACCGTATCGCCTTTACGCTTCAGTTCGTCGCCGCGAATGTCGCTTTTGTAAAGCAACGAATTCTGCACCCGGCACTTGCCGAGAAAGTAACTGCCGGCGAGAGCGGAATTGTGAAAAGAGAGGTCGAGGGGGTGGTCCGGGGTAATTCCGTAGAAGGCATAAAACTTGCTCATCTGGTCCGGGGGAATCAGTTCAACCGCAAAGGGGTTGACATCAAAAGCGAGTTCGCGAAGGTTGATGTTTACTCTCTGGACGATTCTGTTAAACAGTATATCTAATTCTTTCATGGCGCTCCCTGTTCTCGTTAAATAAGGTCGTCAATCAGTCGTCACTGCTCTTCTACCGTTGCCAGTGAGCTATTCTCGTTCGATCGACTCCATTTCGTGAAAGACCGCGGCAAAGACATCGGCAATCCGCAGGATACCGACGATCTTTTTCCCCCTGGTGACCAGCAGGCTGAGGTGGGTACCGGCGACCAGCCTGTGGATGGCGGCGTCCAGGGTAGAGTCTTCTGCGACGTATTCGCCCGGAGTCGGCTTTTGCATGAACTCCTCGACCTTTTTATTGGCGGCTTGACGCAGGGCCTTGGTGGTGAGAACTTGCCCTTCGGTGCGATAGCGGTCACGCAGGGCCGCGACGTAGCTGTCGCTGAATTGAAACTTTTTGACCTCTTCAATTTCATCGGCAAAATCGAACTGCCGGTCGATCGCTTTCAGGGCCCGCAATTGGCCGATCTTGCCGACCACGTCACCGGCATCGTCGAGGACGAGGATTGCCCGATGCTGGTATTTGCTGACCTTATAAGCCTCCTGGGCCTTTTCCAGAACCCGTACAGCATCGATAAGGGAGGTACCGACGCTGACTGTTGCGTATTCCGAGATCGGCACCATCAGATCCTTGACCAAGTAATTTTCCATTTTTCCTCCAAGTTTTTGAAATATATAAAAAAGTACTTTATCAGCGAAATCAACTCGGTGTATAAAGTCCCAATTTTTAGGATATTGCCGCATTTTTGTCAATCATTACGGCAGATCTGTAATTCCAGCTAGCGTGGCGGAACCGGCTCCGGTCAGTTGCTTGCTCTCCCCTTAGCGGTTGCCGGTGAGAACTGAACCATTGCCAGGGTGACTGATTCGTTCCTGGCGTGGGCATAGCGATGCTCAAAGGAGAGGATCGGCAGGGTGCTGATCTTGAGCTGGTAGGTGGTTTCGAGAAAAGTGGCGAATTGGGGAGGAATTTGCGGCCCGTGGTCCGCCTTCCACACGGCGATCGCCTGGCGGTGACCTGCCTTTTCGGCGATATCTTCAAAACCATAGCCGGGAATAACTGCGGTGCTGTCGGGAAATTGCCAGAGCAGATTTCCGGCGAGGAAGCGGTCGTTACTGACGATCAGGCCACCGGTAAAGCCAGCGGCGCGGATATCGGTGGAGATTTCCGGAAAAGGGTAGTTGAGGCGGGAAAAATGGCCGGTCAGCGGAGCGGCGATTACCCTCAGGCTGAACGCGGCATAGACCCCGATGGCGGCGACTGCGGTAAGACTGAGAAAAATCTTGCCGCGACGCGCGGTAATCTCTCCCGGGGCAAGCCGGGAAAAGGCGTAGATCGGGGCGGCAAAAAGCAACGGCTGCAGCCAGCGGTCCTTGACATAGGTGATCTCAAAGAGCAGCACTGTTGCCGCGAGAACCGCAAAGAGCACCAGCAGGTAACGGCCTGGGAAGATTTCTGGAAAACCTTTTGGCTCAGAGGCGCCCAGGCGAAAGATCCGGGGGAATACCAAGAGGAGAGCGAGCCACAGGGGAGTGAGAAAGAGTACGGTGCTCCTGGCCAAGCTGATAATGCCGGTAGCCAGGCCGTATTGAGCAGGCGGGGTAAATTTGTGGCTGGCGGCAAAGACGATCTCCCCGTGCTGGTACATCCACAGGAGATAGCTTCCGGCCACCGTCAGGGCTAGCAACAGGGTGAGTGCCCACGCCGGCTGGCGAAAGAGGCGACGGCCCTCCGCAGTGGTGGCGAGGCTGAGCAGCAGCACGGCGAGAAACAGCAGGTAGTTGGCCTTGGCGAGCAGGCCGATACCGATCAGCAGGCCAAGAATGGCATAACCGATGCTCTCCGGGCGGCGTACCAGCCGCAGGCTTTGCCACATTGTCGCGGCGGCGGCGGCCACCGCCAAGGTAGTGTGGGTCATATCGCGCTGCGATTCCCAGGCGATCTGTGGGATAAGCAGCAGGGCAGCAGTGGCCAGAACAGCGGCCCGGCGGTCGGGAAGAATCTCCCGGGCGGTGAGGAGGACGAAGAGGTAGGTAGCAAAGAGAAGGCTGTTCTTGAGCAGGCTTACCGCCAGGACGCTCTCGCCGAAGAGTTGGAAAAAGAGGATCTGCAACCAGGTGTAGAGGGGGGGCTGTTCCGTGTAGCCGGGAAGCAGCCACTGACTGAGGACCGCCTGTTCCGCCTCATCGTAATCAAGCGATGTGGAAATGCTGACCCGTAACAGGATGTGCAGCGCGAAGTAGACGCCGAGCGCCAGGAGCAGCTGCCATTCTAGTCTTCTTTCCTCGGAAAACTGGCTCACCTGCCCACCCCCCTTATGGTTTGTCTCTGCCTGAGCCAGAGGAGAACATTGCGGCTGTAGACGAACAGGCCAAAGGACTGCCCGACCAGCAGCACTGGATCACGGCGAATCACCGCATAGCTGAGGACCATCGCCGATCCGGTGATACTGATTGCCCAGAAGCCGATTGGCAAAAGGGATTCATGGCGCCGTTCGCTGTAGAGCCACTGGTAGACGAAGCGAAAGGTGAATACCAGCTGACCGGCAATTCCCCAGAACATCAGCCAGGCAGGGATCGCCTCATTGGCGATGACCCTCTGGACACTATGGGTCTCGCCAAGCATAAGCCAACTTACTGCGACCACCGGAAAGATCAGCGCCAGGGCTCGGGCGAACAGCGGAATTTTTTTCCAGAAGCCGTGATAGTGGAGGTTGCGCAGATAGATCCCATAGGTGGCGAGCTGGCCGAGAATGATCGCCAGATCATGGCGGAGGATGCCGTAGACCATAAGCAGAAAGGAGGCCACAATGCTCAACTGCCAGAAGAGCAGCGGCGAGAGGATTTTCCCGGCTCTTTCCGAAGAGATCCATTGGGTCAGTTGTCGTGCCGAAAAGAGCAGCTGGGCAAGGAAGCCGACGGCAAAAACCAGATTCTGGCTCATTGGCTGCGGTCAACCAGGGTATAGTGGATGGTCCGGCTGCGCATCCAGCGAAAGGCAAGGGTATCGAAGAAGGGGCCAACCAGGCGGTTGCGGATATGGTACTTGCTGGTTCCGGCAATGCGTGGGTAGTGGGCGATGGGAACCTGTTTGACCCGTCCGCCCTGCAGTTGCACCAGGGCGGGGAGAAAACGGTGCATCCC
>JAZBOD010000615.1:0-4125 GCA_036350955.1 Desulforhopalus sp.
AGATCATTGATCCCCCCATCCGCCGCCGAATCGCCAGACCAGAAAATTCCCTCGGCCACCACCACCCCCTCCCGGGTATCGGTGGTTACCCGTACCCGACGGCGCGAGCTGCCGCGGTGATTGACCAGCAATGCCTCCTCTTGGTCAGCCAAGCGACTGCGCCGGGCATCCTCCGGATGGACCAAAACCTCGCCGTGCTGGCCGGCAAATCGCTCGCCGAAGGTGCTGTTGAGCAGATCCCGATGGGGCGGACTGAGCAGCCGCAGCGGAAATCTCGCCCGCAGATCGGGGTCATCGCACTCACCGGCCTTGCCCAGGCAGGGGATGGCCGCATCGGTCGTCCCATCGCCGACGGCAAAAGGAAAGCGCCCGCCGATGACCTCAAGAGGGGAACCATCGACACGGCCATAGCTTGACTGCACCAGCTCTCCGGCGAGTACTGTCGCCGGATCAATCCCGCTGGGGATACCGTCGATCCCAGCCAGGTAATGTCGCAGCCGCTCTTCCAGGCTCTGCCGAAAAGGGGGATCGCTAAAGCCCATCGCCTTGGCCAGATCCTGAAACAGGGCAAAATTACTCCGGGCCTCTCCCAGAGGGGCAATGACCGGCTCGACGACCCGCAGGTAGAAGTGACCGTATCCGGTATAAATATCACGGTTTTCGAGAAAGGTGGTCGCCGGCAGGAGCAGATCGGCATAGCGGGCGGTGGGGGTCATCACCTGTTCGTGGACGACGGTGAAGAGATCCTCCCGAACCAGCCCACGGCGAACCATCGTCCCGTCCGGGGCGACACTTGCCGGATTGCTGTTGTAGACCACGAGCGCCTTGAGCGGCGGCTCAAGGCGATTAAGGGCATGGCCGAGTTGGACCATGTTGATGCGCCGCAGGTTCGGCGGGGCGAGTTCCGGGCAGGTCAATCGCCTCGTATCGGCCCGAAAGGCACGGGAGGAGAGGAGCACTCCACGTCCCTTCCCCCCGGCAAACAGGCCAAGAGCGGCGGCCAGAGCGGTGATCGCCCGTATCGCCATTCCGCCCCGGCTGTTGCGGGTCAGGCCGATACCGATGCGCAGAAAGGTCGCGGGGGTCGCGGCAAGACGCTCGGCCAGCGCGGCGATCTCGTGGCGCTCGATTCCGCTCTCCGCGACGACCTCCTCCCAGGCAAGCCCCTGCAGATAGCCCTCCAGGCGGCTGAAATCATGACTCTCACGCTCAAGGCGGTCACGGTCAAGCCGGCCAGTGGCGGCAAGGCTTTTCAGCAGACCGAGGGCCAGGGCGACATCCCCGCCGGGCTTGACCGGGCAGTGGAGGTCGGCATGGGCGGCTGTCTCGTTGCGGTAGGGATCGATCACCAGCAGCCGCCCGCCCCTTTTCCGGGCGGCGGCAACATACCGCCAGAAATGGGGATTGGAGACCCGGATATTGATCCCCCAGGCGATGATCAGAGCGGCCTCGGCGGCCTGTTCCGGGGGGCTTCCCGGGGAACTCCCGCAATGTTTCTCCCAGCCGGCGGCGGCCGCCGCCGAACAGATGGTCTCTTCAAGACGGCTGGCGCCGAGTTTGTGGAACAGGGCATGGCCGGCAAAGCGGTTCAGGGCACCCATATTCCCGGCGTAGGAGTAGCGGAGAATCGCCTCGCCACCGTAACGCTTGCGGACGGCCAGCAACCGCTCGGCGGCCAGACCGAGGGCCTCATCCCAGCTGATCCGGGAGAACCTGCCCTCCCCTTTCGTCCCCCGCCGGATCCCCGGAAAGAGAATCCGCTCCTCACTGTAGAGCCGTTCCGGATAGCGGCGCATCTTCCGGCAGAGGGTACCGGCGGTGTAGGGGTGCTGCGGGTCACCCGCCAGAGCGGTGACCTGCCCGTCGACCAGACGGGCAATCATCCCGCAACTGTCGGGGCAATCAAGAGGACAGACGGTATTACGGTGTTCGACGACAGGCATGGCTGGAGTTCCTTTGCCGCCGGGCGATTTGCGCAGATATTCTCTTTCGGGAGACAGGCTTTCAGGGAACTTTCGCCTGGTCGCTGTAGAGATACCTTTTGATCTTATGGGTGGCGGTCTTGATAAAGGGTTCACGCCGTTCAAAGACCTTTGCCAGGCGTGAGGCTTTGGGAAGCTGCTGGTTGACCTCAAGGCGTATCGTCTCGAGGAGGTTCTCCATATAGGCTCGCCGGTCCCCGCGGGAGGTGCCGGCGGTCTGTTCATCAATGAATTCGTAATCGGGATAGATCCACGCTTCAACCTGGCCGTTGTTTTCCAGAACCAGGCTCTCCCCCACCCAGTTGTAGGTATTCAAGCGGTGCTCGATCGCTTCGGGGTAGACGTTCTCGCCATTGGCCAGAACGATGACGTTCTTTGACCGGCCGCAGATGTGGAGGTTTCCGTGGGAATCAAGAAAACCCAGGTCGCCGGTGGAGAGCCAGCCGTCGCTGCTGAGTACCGCCTTGGTCGACTCCTCGTCATTGTAGTAGCCCCGCATGACACTGGGTCCGCAGACGGTGATCTCACCGATCCCGGTCTGGGGATCGGCGTCGGCGATTTTCACCTCCATCCCGGGGATCGGTTTGCCGGTGGAGCCGATGGCAATCGTTTTATCTCCAGCAGGGCCCCCGGCAATCAGCGGTGAAGACTCGGTCATCCCATAGCCGATCAGATAGGGGAAGGCGGCCTCATGGAGAAATTTCTCCACCTCGGGGTTAAGCGCGGCGCCACCGACCCCCATCAGCTGCAGCTGGCCGCCAAAAAAACTGACCAGCTTGCCGCCGATTTTGCGGTAGATCAATCGCCTGGTGAAACCAACCTTGCAGAGGGTGCTGAGCATCAGGCTCTTTTCAATCTGGGGCAGAACCCGTTTCTTATAGATCTTTTCCAGGACCAGCGGCACCGCGAAAATGGCAAAAGGCTTCTCGAAATCACAGAGTTTCTGCAGAATTGCCGGAGTCGGGCTCTTCCCGGCATAGGCAATGCGACAGCCACAGAGCAGGGGGAGGATAAAACCGCAGGTGAACTCGTAGGTATGGGACATCGGCAGAATCGACAGCCACACCGAACCCGGCGGCACCTCCATCAGAGCGGCGGCGGCATAGGCATTGGCGGTAAGGTTTTTATGGGTCAGCATCACCGCCTTGGAGTACCCGGAGGTTCCCGAGGTGTAGAGAATGGCGGCAAGATCGTCTTCACCAACCACCGGAAAGACCGGATCTCCCGGGGTTTCCCGAAACACCTTCAGGGCCAGGTCAAGATAGTCGCTGAAGGTGACCAGCTGAACCAGGCCGATCTCGGTGGTGTAGTCGTCAAGGGTAACGATCGGTCCCTGCAGGCCGTGACGCAGTTCATAGATCTTTTCAATCTGTTTCTGGGTGGTGAAGAGGACCTTCACCGCCATCTCTTTGAGGATATGGTGGACATCACTTTCCGGCAGATCGGGAAGGATCGGCACGGCAATGGCGCCAAGACGGACAACCGCCAGATAGGCTATTCCCCAGTTGGGTGAATTCTCACTGAGAATCGCCACCCGATCGCCCTTTTCCACGCCTTCCCGGTGCAACCGGAGGGCCAGGGCAATAATCCGATCGTGGAATTCGCCATAGCTCAACCGCTCTTCCATGGCCATGCCGATAGCCGGATTGTTCCGATACTTGCCGCAACTGGCGTCAATGACATAGTTGAGGGTCATGCCAACAACAGCGCCTGAGTTCATTATCCCCCTCTAACCTGGATAAACCGGATACCTGCCGCCTTTACCGATCGCACTTGGCCAAAAATCCTGCGTCACCGACCGGGGCAGAACCAAAACCGCCGGGATGCCTTGGAAAAACTCACTGTTCAGAATACCGGCAACGGGCGACAACCCATCCCGGCACGATACCGGTCCGACGAGAAGGGCACCAGAGGAAACCGGCGAGCCGAGGGACTCAGCCAGCCGCATCGCCGTCACCGTCAGAATCGCGGAGCAGCCTCGCCACGGCATCGGTGATGGTCGCAATGGGAAAGGTCTTGGCAATGCTGACCACCTTGTCCAGATACCCGGCGATGGTGAGATAACGTTCCTTGGAGACCGCCCCTCCGCCGGAAACGGCAATGATCGGCAGATCCGGGGCCTCTATCCGCAGATCAAGAATTG
>JAZBOD010000616.1:0-6468 GCA_036350955.1 Desulforhopalus sp.
AAGGGAGAGCGGCCTTTGCTTGCAGAAAAAGATAATTATTTCAAACCATTTTTCACTCCTGACGGAGAAAGTGTCATCTACAGCCACCATATTAACCGGCAGATCTATCAGCTGGACTGGCGTTCGGGAGAGAGGACCAGCCTGGGTGAAGGAATTGCCCTGGCTGCCTGGGAAGACCCCACCCCCAGCCTTTTTCTGCGCCGGAAAAGGACCTGGATCTATTGCCTTTACGGTAATCAGCCGGAAGTTCGCCACAACTCTTCACAACCGCTTTACCGTTTCCCGCTGAACAATCCAAAAAAAAAGGAGTTGGTCTGGGACAAGACGCCAATCAGCTGGAACAGCATCCAACTGTCCCGGGACGGCAGCCTGCTTGGGGGCCTTTTCCCCTGGCCCGATGCTGGCGTGTTGTGGCTGGATGATGGGCGCTGGCAGAGGTTTGGTAAAGGCTGCTGGACTTCAGTAAGTCCTGATAATTCTCAGTTGCTGTGGATTTTTGACGGGCCGCATCGCAATGTCCAGATTCATGATGTGCGAAGTGGCAAACAGTGGCAGGTGAATATCAATGGGGCACCGGGTATCGGTGGCTGGGAAGTATATCATCCCCGCTGGAGTAACCATCCCCGTTATTTCGTGATGACCGGTCCTTATGAAAAAGGTGAGGGGGGGAATCGGATCAATGACGGCGGAGAAAAGGTTGAAATCCATATTGGCCGATTCGATGAGAAACTTCGCCGGGTAGAGGCCTGGTACCAGGTTACTCGGAATCGGCGGGCGGATTTTGTCCCCGATCTTTGGGTTGCCGGTGGGGATAGGGCCGAGTTGTTTACCGACGTGGAGCAGGAAAAGACCATTGAGTCGGCATTGGCGGAACAGCGGGCAGCCCAGGAACACCTGATTTTTCTCTGGGAAGACCTAAAAGCTGCCAACCAGCTTACGGCAGAGAGCCCGGTCGGTTTTTTTCAGAGCAATCTCCAATTACGTGGCCCGGCTCTGCACAGCCGCCATCTGCAGTTAGCCACTGGTGGAGGATGGGCGGAGACCGGGGATGCCGGAAAGAAAATTGGCGGAGCCGTGGCCCGCTCCGGCGAAATGAGCCTGGAATTTCTCTTCACCCCGGTCGAAGGGCAGCAGGGAGAGATCCTCTCTCTTGCCACCGGCGAAAACCCCTTAATCACCCTCTCCCAGGACGATACCCTTTTTCAGGTGCTCGCGCCTTCCGGTAACCCCCCACTCCTCTGGCAAGGATTACTCGAGGCGGGAAAACCCCATCACCTGACGCTGAATTTTGCCGGCAAGGAAGTCGAAATCTTCCTCAACGGCAAGGGGGTCGGGCGGCGGGAGATCACCCTGGACCTTGCAACTCAGCCAGTTGACCGTTTTGTATTAGGTGATCCTCAAGGGGGGTGGCACGGACTGATTGAGGGAATTGCTCTGTATGATCGGCTGCTGAACAGAGAAGAGATAGCTGCCAACTTCGGCTTCGCCACCGGGCGGGTTGCCGGCAGAACCCCGTTGCCCGACCTGGTGGTTACCGGCAGGCTGGCGGAACGCACCACCATCCCCGACCCTGACAGTCTGGGGGCCTACAGCCGGGCACTGGTTGTCAACAGTTATGCGGTTGAGCGCGTTGAACAGGGTGTCTACCAGCAAGAGCGGATTGTGGTTGCTGAATGGGCGGTGCTAGACAGAGAAATAATCAAAGAATACCAGGATGATACTCAAAGTGAACGGCTGGTCTTGGAAAAATTTTCCGACCACCCCGAACTGGAAGGGGAGCGGCAGTTGATGGATATCTTCGAGCCCGATCTGGAGTTGTATTATCGATTACCGCCACCATTTGCCGGACAATCCTGAAAAGGGCAACGAGTGGCGCCCATGACTGGGGCCGGCTCAGAAAAGCCGGTCGAAAACCCCGTGCTGACGCAGGAGGTTCAGGCCTATCAACCAGAGGACCGTGCCGCCCAGGGCTTCGGCCCAACGGCTCAACCAGGTGAGTTGGGCAGCACGTTGGCCGAGGTAGAGGCCGGCCAGGGTGAACAGCCCGGCAACGACGCCAATGATCAGTGCCGGGGTGACGATGGCAACCTGGAGCAGCGACATGGAGAGGCCGACGGCCAGGGCGTCGATGCTGGTGGCTACCGAAAGCATCACCAGGGTCATCCCACGGGTCGCGTCTTTTTTGGGGTTCATTGCCTGGCAATCCTCGCCCTGCAGGGCTTCGCGCAGCATATTTCCGCCAACCAGAGCAAGAAGG
Source organism: Desulforhopalus sp. (assembly GCA_036350955.1). Classification (GTDB taxonomy): domain Bacteria; phylum Desulfobacterota; class Desulfobulbia; order Desulfobulbales; family Desulfocapsaceae; genus Desulforhopalus_A. Next base: position 2,258 of record JAZBOD010000616.1, read on the forward strand.
AAAAATGCCGCCCAATGGGCGTAGGCGTTGAAATAGCGGTGGATTGACGCGCCAAACAGCCAGCCGATAACCGGCATCATCGCCTGGAACAAGGCAAAATGCCAGGAGAGCCGGAAGGCCTGGCGTCGACTGACCTGGCGCAGGCTCACTCCGGTGGCGACCGCCACCGCGAAGGCGTCCATGGCCAGGGCTACGGCTATGCCAAAGATGGAAAGAAGGTGCATTGAGCGTATCGCCCTGACGGTTGAAGGTCGTTGAGATGGAGCGAACCGGTCAAGGTGTATAGTCAACCCTGGCGGAAAAGTAAAGCCTTGCAGAGTTAATAACCTTCCTCGATGGTCTTCTCCTCCCACATCTTTCTCTTTTATTTCCTGCCGCTGAGCCTGCTGCTCTACTATCTCATGCCGGCGCGGGGGAAAAACCTGATGCTCACCGCACTGAGCTATCTTTTCTACGGTTGGTCCAATCCGCTTTTTTCCCTGTTGATGTTTTTTTCAACCCTTGTCGACTACCTCTGCGGCTTGGTGATCGGTGGCTCGGCAAGGGGGCGACAGCGCCTTCGTCGGGCTGCCCTCACTGTCTCTATTGTCAGCAACCTCTCCCTGCTCGGGTTTTTCAAATATACCGGTTTTGCCCTGGAAAGTTATAACCAGCTCTTCACTCTCCTCGGTGTTGACGGTTTTGATCCGGTTCCGGCTCTTCACTTTCTCCTTCCCTTGGGTATCTCATTTTATACTTTTCAGTCAATGAGTTACACCATCGATGTCTACCGGGGTGAGGCTCGGCATATTCGCCGTTTTGTTGATTTTGCCTGCTTTGTCGCGATGTTTCCGCAACTGGTCGCCGGGCCGATCATCCGCTTTCATGAGGTCGCCCGGCAACTGGCCGGCCGGGTCCATTCTCTGGAAAAGTTTTCCCGGGGGGTGGCCTTTTTCAGTCTTGGCATGGCCAAGAAGGTTCTTCTCGCCAACTCCTGCGGAAAAATCGCCGACCTGACTTTTACGGTCGGCAGTGTTCACCTGCTCGATGCCTGGTTCGGCGTCGTCGCCTATAGTTTTCAGATTTACTTCGATTTTAGCGGCTATTCGGATATGGCCATCGGTCTGGGACTGATGTTTGGCTTTGTTTTTGCTAAAAATTTTGACTCACCCTACCGTTCCGCCTCAATAACCGAGTTCTGGCGGCGTTGGCATATTTCGCTTTCCACCTGGCTGCGGGAGTATCTTTACATCCCTTTGGGGGGAAACCGCAACGGACCGCAGCGGACGGCAATTAATCTGGCAATAGTCATGCTCCTCGGCGGGCTCTGGCATGGCGCATCGTGGAATTTCGTCATCTGGGGTGCTCTGCACGGAGTGTTGCTGGGCAGTGAACGGCTCTTGGGGAAAAAGCCATTTTATTCTGGTTTGTCTCGCCCCCTACGGGTTGCTGTCACTTTTGTGCTGGTGCTCATTGCCTGGGTGTTTTTTCGGGCGGAAACCCTGCCGGCGGCCCTCAGCTATCTGGCCTCGATGTTTGCTCTGACAGAGACGCCAGCCAGTTCGATGCTCCTTGGTGGAATACTCTATTCGCCATACTCTCTCGGGGCGATGGCCCTCGCCGCCGGAGTAGTGTGGCTGGCCCCGCAAAGCTGGGACTGGAGCAGGCAACTGGGGGGGGAAAAGATCATCGTGGTTTTTGCCCTGTTTGCGCTTTCGGTGGCGGTTTTGAGCATGCAATCGTATAATCCGTTTATCTATTTTAATTTTTGACCTCCTCCCCGGGCGGGGCGACAAGCACGTCACAGACCGATTGTGGAGCAGGGAAGGTACAGAGCATTGATGGAGATGAGCAGAGAGGCGATTGCCGCCCGGGAAATCGGTCGGACAGCTATCAATCCCCGCTCAGCGCTGCTGGTCAGCGCAGTTTTTCTGCTGCTGATATTTTCCGTGCCGGTGGGGCAGGTTTTTCTCGATCACCGGCATAAAACCATGCTGCCGCAACTGTTTGGCCAGACGGCAAAATCTGGATCGCTAGAGCCCCCCTGGTCTCGGCTCATCTCCGCTAACCGTGCGTTTCTCCATGCCCTGCATAATCTGGAGAATCATCTCGAAGAGACCACTGTCCTTCGGGAAATCTTCCTGCCACCGCTTCAGCTGCTCCTCTATCGCTACCTCGGTCAAGGCAATGAGCAGGTGATCCTCGGCCGGGAAAAGGAGTTGTTTTATGCTCCGGATATTGATGCGCTGATCGGCCCCCCCTTTCTGGATCCGCATCATCTGCAGCAGAGATCGATCGGGCATGAAATCTGGGAGATCCCGGTCACCCCGGATCCCCGGCCGGCGATCCTTGCCTTCCGCAGCCAACTGGCTGAGCGGGGGATCGAACTGCTTTTGGTGCCGGTACCCAGCAAAGCAGCGATTGAACCGGAAAAACTGACCGGCAGAGAGACCGATCCGCCCTTGGCCAACCGCTCCTGGGCTGATTTATCCTCTGTTCTGGCTGGTGAGGGGGTGCGGATTTTTGACGGCCGCCGAGTGCTCCGGGAATATGCTGAGGAACACGGCGGGGCATTTCTGACCAGTGACAGCCATTGGTCGCCTGGGGCGATGGCTGTTTTCGCCGAGGCCCTGGCAACATGGATTGCGCTTGAGTTTCCTGATCTTCCGAGTTCTTTGCCCTGGCAGCGTCGAGGGCAGGAAGTAGGCAGTGTGGGGGATATCGGGAAAATGCTCATCCTGCCACCTGGTAAAGAGAGCATTTTTCGCCAGGAGGTAACTATTCAGCAGATACTGACCGGCGGTGAAGAGTTCTGGCAGGCCGATCCGGCGGCAGAAGTTCTTCTGCTTGGTGACTCTTTTACCAATATTTATTCTCTGGCCGGTCTCGGCTGGGGACGGGGAGCCGGCCTGGCCGAACAGCTCAGCTATTCTCTTGCCACGCCAATCGACCTGTTCGCCAGAAATGATGGCGGTGCCCACGCAACAAGAGAGATGCTTGCCAATGAACTCCACCGTGGTCGAGACCGTCTGGCTGGGAAGAAACTGGTGATTTGGCAGTTTGCTGAGCGGGAACTGCAGAGCGGTGACTGGAAACCGCTTGACCTTCGTCTCGGGGAATTGAGTTCCGGGGATTTTTACCTTGCCCCAGCCGGTGAACCGGTAATCGTGGATGGGGTTGTCGCCGCCATTGCCCGATCTCCTCGGCCGGGTTCCGTGCCCTACCGGGACAATATCCTCAGCCTCCATCTGGTTGATTTGTCCCCAGCGGATGGCGAGGATCGGCAGGCTCTGGTCTATGCCTGGGGGATGCGCGACAACCAGCTCACCGCGGTGGCCGGACTACGGCCTGGTGATCGGGTCCGGTTTGCCCTGCAATCCTGGGAGACGGTGACAAATGAGTTGGCTGGCTATCGGCGAACTTCGCTGGATGACCCGATAGTTGAACTGGAACTACCTAATTGGGGAACATTACTCGATGCTGCGAATTAAGCTTGTGCTCACTCTGATAACGGTGCTGCTCGTCAATCCTGCTGCAGCGGCAACCCCGCTGACCATTGCGGCTCGAACCCTCGCCGATTCCGCCGAGCGCGGGGTGGTTGAAGGGGTCGATGGTTGGCTCTTTCTCAAAGAAGAGCTGAGCCATGTTGCTGCCGGGAGATTCTGGGGCGAGCCGGCGGCCGCCGCCTCGCGGAGCACCAACCCGGCGACGGCTGACCCACTCCCCGCGATACTCCACTACCAGCGGCAGCTTGCCGAAAAGGGCATCACCCTTTACCTGATGCCGGTCCCCCCCAAAGCCCTGATCTATCCAGATAAACTTCAAGACGGGCTTGCCGCGACGGAAGAGGATCTCGGCCTCTACCGGGAGTTTTATCGGGAACTGGCAGAAAATGGCGTTGAGGTTATCGACCTGCTGCCGGATCTGCTCGGCCGGCGAGATGAGTCCGCTCTCTACTGCCTTACCGACAGCCACTTTTCCGGGGCAGGGCTCGAGCTGTTTGCCGAAGCGGCTGCCGCGGTGATAATGGCAGAGTCCTGGTATGGGGAGGTCGACCAGGAGGAGTTCCACCGTTCGGTGCAGCCGGTGACGATCAACGGTGACCTCAGCCAGATGGCCGGAGGAGCGGGAACTGGCGAGCAACTCGATTTGACGGTAGTGACCGACGGAGATGGACAACTGCTGGCCAGTGATTTGGCCAGCCCGGTGATCCTGCTCGGCGACAGCCATAC
>JAZBOD010000617.1:0-4168 GCA_036350955.1 Desulforhopalus sp.
ACTTGCCATCTTGCAAGCCTGACCCCCGACCTTTTACTTCTCTTCGACTGGGTACTTATTACGGAACCAATCCTGCCAACCGCCTTTTAAGGCATAGACATCGGTAAAACCCTTGTCGATCAGTTTCTGTGCCAAACTGGCACTGGTAAATTCGTTGGGTCAGGCGCAGTAGAGCACCATTGTGGTATCCTTTGCGTAGCTGTCGGCGACGGAAAGATCCCCCCCGTCAACCCGCAAAGCCCCCTTGATTTTGTACTCGCTGGCAGACCAGTCCTTGCCCTGCCGGACATCGAGGATCACCAGCTTTTCCGAGCCAAGCTGCGCCTGCAGCTGATCCTTATCCATCAGTCCCACCGAGGCGGCAAAAACCGGTCCGGCGGTGCAGAGGGTGAGGGCAATCATCCAGAACAGCATGCGTTTCATAGGGTTTCTCCTTGATTGTGTGAGTTGATTGCGCCGAAGCGTTTCCTGCTGGCAAAACGCCAGGTCACTGCCAGTAATGCCGCGGCAGTGAGGAGCAGGAATGAGAACACCAGCAGTTCACCAGACTGTGGTGCCTTAGCCGCCAGCCAGATGATGGCCAGCAGGTAAAGTGCGGTTATCGCGTAGCCAAGATACGAGATCTGCCGGTCTCGGAGGAGCAACCGTTTGGCGGCACCGTAATTGAGCATCGCGGTGGCGAGGAGCCAGAGCAGCAGGCAGGCATGGATGTAGGTTGTCAGATTGTCACTGCCGGCAAGGCCGCCAGTCAGGGCTACGGCGATGAACAGGGCGAAAATCATCGGGTAGATACGCTCCTGGCCCCCTGGTATCGAGCGCCTGGTGAGGGGGTAGGTGTTGGCAATGTGCTGCAGCGTGCCGTTCGCCATGGAGAAGAGTCCGTTGACCACCCCACAGGAGCCGGCAATAACCGCCGCCGCGATAATTATCCGGCCGGGCTGGCCAAGCACTTCCCGGGCGGTGAGCAGATAGGGCAGGGTTGAGTTGGCAAGGGCGTCGCGCGGAACATGGCCAAGGGAGACCAGGCTCCAGAGTGCATAGATTGCTCCGCCACAGGCCAGGGTGAGAATTACGTCGCGAGCGGTTCCCGGCCGGCCTTGGTCGTACCCGAGGAAAAGCACCAGGGTGGTAAAGAATGCCCCTGGTATGCCGGTGATTTCTCCGCTTTCCGGGGATGCTTCGGGAAGTCGATCAAGGCCCTGTACCAGGCCGGCACCAATGATGAACAGCAGGCACATGGCGGTCGCTGTCACAAAGAGCATCTGGCTGGCATTGACCAGCTTTTTCCCGCCAAGATGGATGACGGCAATCAGCCCAAGAAGCAGGGCGCTGAAAGCAAAATTTGGAAATCGGTGGTAAAAGGTTTCGTTGAAGGCAAAGCCGGCGGTGACCAGCACCCCGGTGGGCAGCAGCAGAACCAGGCCGAGTCGACTGGCCAGCAAGACGGTCATAGCTGAAATGGCCCCCACCGCGGCCGAGGAGTCCTTGAGCTGTGAAGGCCCACCGTCGCCTGCCGGGTTCTTCGGCTGAAGAACCCTAACCGCCAGGGCGGTGAAGATCAGCCCACCAGCCAGACCGAGCAGGAAAAGTGGCCCGGTGGCCCCTGTGCTGTTGCCAAACAGGGTTAATGCCTCCGGGGAGAGGGTCCAGGCGAGAACAAAGCCGGCGCTGAGGAGAAAAGAACTGACCATTGTTTCCTTTAGGCTAGAGACCCTCTGGGGCGATCTGCCGGCCGGCTGTACAGGTTTTCCTTTTCCGGGCGGCCTGGCAGGGAGCTTCCCTGGCAGGAAGTACACTAAGGCAGATCTGGATGATGGCAATGGGTCCAGTATATCGAGAATGCACCTGCAGATTCCACTAAGGAGAGAAGAGATGGCAAAAGAGTTTACCGCCTGGTACACGGTAACCATTGGCGACATCAATTACGGGCGCCACCTGGGCAATGAAAGACCTCTGGTGATTTTTCAACAGGCGAGGATTGTCTATCTGGAGAGTTTGGGGTTCAGCGAAGGGGATATTGGCCAGGGGCGAGGTCTGGTGGTGGTCGAGGCGGGGTGCCGTTATGTAAAAGAGGTTTTTCTCCACGACCGGCTTGCAGTGACGGTATGTCCCGGGGAGGTCTCCGGTAAGAAATTTACCTTTATGTACAAGGCGATCCGCGAAAGTGATCAGGCCGAAGTCTTCAACGGGTTCACCGCTCATCTTGCTGTTGATCGGCAGATTCGGCGGGTGGCGGAACTGCCGGAGGAGTTCCTCCAGCGGTGCCGGTTTTAAGACGGGTTCCGGGTATCGGCGGTGGAAAAGCATACCCGCCGGAGCGGCGGGTATGCTCGAGTGGTACTAATCGATGGTTTCCATCTCTCGGCCACAGCATAGCGGTATCGCCATACCGACCTTGACCTGCATATATTTGTTGCAGATATGGCAGTAGTAGGTGTTGTCCGCCGCGGCCTTTTTGTCTTCGGAGTAGACTGTCGGGCCGCCTTGAATCCCTTCAATCTGGAAACGGGCAAAGCTGTTGCTCCCTGGGATAAAGTGGCCCATCGGTACCAGTTTTTTATTGTCGCCATAGCAGTCTACGACAATCTTCCACAGGACATCCAGGGCTGCTGTTTCGCTGTCTGATTCTGGGGTTATTTCGACAATGTTCCGGTCAACAGAGATCTTCATTTGCCACTCCTGTTAAATGAGTAAACCAGTGTTACAGCAGATCCAGATTACACTGTGGACAGCTAGTCGGCTTTCCAGAAATCCTCTTTCAAGGCGCCGCATTTCGGGCAGACCCAGCTGTCGGGGACATTTTCCCAGGGGGTTCCCGGGTCGACCCCATGTTCATAATCGCCTTCGGCCGGGTCATAAATATAGCCGCAGGGGCATTCCCATTTCTGCATACGCTCCTCCTTTCATAAATCAATGATTTAAGGTTTGCACAAAATTCCCAACAGTGTAGGAAGAATACTTCCTCAAGTCAATCCTGTCGCATCTATCCGTCAAGGTTACTCGGATCCGGTTCGATCTGGCGATCCGGCTGCGGCCCTGAAAATTCACCAGGGAGCAGCGGGTTGCAGTTTTTCAGATAAAGCCTGCCCTGGAGCAGGTTTCCTTTGGAGTATTCGCTGAAAATACAGGTATTGGTCTCCGGATCGTAGTTCTCGATCCACAGGTTGTCGTCTTTCCAGGTGGAGCCCATGTGGTACTGGCCTTTGGGGACCTGAATGGTCATCACCCCGCCATAACGCTTGACAAAGACCTGCTGCAGCCGAAAATAGTAGGCGGTCCAGCCAATGAACAGAACCACCAGAGCGAGGATTATGGCCAGCCGCCATTTGTCTGCCCGGCCAAGCAGGGCAAACAGTGTGGCGCTGATGGCGAGTATTGCTCCCCAGTAAAAATAGGTGATCATCGTTGACTCCTTGGTAAAACCGGATGAACGGAATCAGTACCTCCAGAACATTGCTCTAGGCAAAACCGGCAAATGGATTTCTTGAGTAGCTGATAGCTTGAACCAGCCTTGGTTTACCAGATGCAGTTTTTTTCTGCCACTACTCTGGGCCAATCCGGCTGGTGTTGCTCAAAAAAATCGCTGGCGTCATCAATCAATGGGGATCTGCGACTCCGGGTCAACCCTGCGCTCCCAGTCGGTATGACTCTCACCGGCCGTTGGCGGAACAGGGGCCGAAACCCTGGCAAACAGGCGTTCCTTGACCGGCTGCACGGCAAGTATCGAGGGCGTGGTCTCCTGGCTTTGCACACTGTGCACTGTACGCCAGGGCCGGGTAATTCCGCGAGCCAGATAATTTCGTTTGTGGTGGCGGTACTTGAGTGCGTTGCCGTCAAGTTCAGTATAGCTTACCGTCGCGACAGCCTGCCCGCCGATCTGGAGAAAGGAGAGGCTGTGGATGTTTTCCAACGCGAGTTGGCCTGGGGGCACATCCAGGGTGTCGGTGATCGATCGAAAATCATCGCCGTTGTGGTGATAAAGTTGGCGGATAGCCGGATTTGACGGGCCCAAGGCGTTGAGTACCAGAACCGGAAGGTTTCGTACCTCGAGGTAAGGGGCAAGTTGATCGAGATCGAGGTTGTCCAGAGTGATACAGCCATTGGTGCTGTATGGGGTCAGTTCTTTGTTGGTCCCGTGGATGAAGATGCCATCGCCACCGCGACCGGC